>VAYD01000172.1 GCA_005883905.1 Actinomycetota bacterium | reverse complement strand
ACTGGCGGTCGGACTTCTTCCTGTACCTCGGCCGCCACATCGGGCTGGCGGTCGCGCTCGAGGGCGCGCTCAAGCTCAAGGAGATCTCGTACATCTCCACGGACGCGTACGCGGCCGGCGAGATGAAGCACGGGCCGATCGCGCTGCTCGAGGACGGCACGCCGGTCGTGGTCGTGGCGACGGACTCGCCGGTGAAGGACAAGGTCGTGTCGAACATGCAGGAGGTCGCGGCGCGCGGCGCCCACGTCATCGCGGTGGCGGCGGAGGGCGACCACGAGATCGACCAGCACGCCAAGCAGGTGCTGCGCGTGCCGGACATCGACTGGATGCTGCAGCCGCTGATCGGGACGATCCCGCTGCAGCTGCTGGCCTACGCAATCGCAAGCAAGCGTGGCCTCAACGTCGATCAGCCCCGCAACCTGGCAAAGACCGTCACGGTCGAGTGAGCGGCGTCGGGCTGGACCTGCTGGAGATCGAGCGCCTCGAGCGCGCGATCGAGCGGCGGCCGGGGCTGGCGAACCGGCTCTTCACCGAGGCTGAGCGCGCGTACGCCGCGTCGCGGGCTCGGCCGGGCCAGCACCTCGCGGCCCGCTTCTGCGCGAAGGAGGCGGTCGCAAAGGCCCTGGGCATGAAGGCGTGGAGCTGGCAGGACGTCGAGGTGCCGACCGGGGGGGAGGACGCCGCGGTCGTCCTGCACGGCGAGATGCAGGCGCGCGCCGGCGAGCTCGGCGTGCGCGTTGCGATCTCGCTGACGCATACGCGCACGATGGCCGGCGCGGTGGCGGTCCTCACGTGACGTCCTGGCTCGTTCCGCTTCCCGACGCGGAGGCGATGCGCGCAACCGACCGCTGGGCGATCGACGAGCTCGGGATCCCGTCGCTGGACCTGATGGAGCGCGCGGGCGCGGGGCTGGCGGCGCTGGTGGCGGAGATCGCCCCCGACGGCTCGGTCGCCGTCGTGTGCGGCAAGGGCAACAACGGGGGCGACGGGCTCGTGGCGGCGCGGCTGCTGCGCGAGCAGTGGCGCGAGGTTCGCTGCCTGCTGCTCGGTGGGCGCGAGGAGCTGCGCGGCGACGCCGCGGCGATGGCCGAGGGCGTCGAGACCGAGCCGTTCAGCCCGGCTGCGCTGGACGGCGCCTCGGTCGTGGTCGACGCGATCCTGGGGACCGGGTTCGAGGGCGCGGTGCGCGGCGCCGCCGCCGAGGCGATCGCGGCGATGGCGGGCCACGCGGTCGTCGCCGCCGACGTGCCGAGCGGCGTGAACGCGTCGACCGGCGAGGTCGAGGGCCCGGCCGTGCGCGCGCGGGCGACCGCGACGTTCGCGGCGGCGAAGCCGGGTCTCCACGTCAACCCGGGCAAGGAGCACACGGGGGAGGTGCGCGTGGTCGACATCGGCATCCCGGAGGGCGCGCCCGTGGAGGTCCGCGCCGCGCTGATCGACGACGCGCTGCTCGCCGAGATCCCGCGCCGCCGCGGCAACACGACGAAGTTCAGCTCGGGGCACGTGGTGGTGGCGGGCGGCTCGCGCGGGCTGACCGGCGCGCCGGTGCTCGCTGCGAACGCGGCGATGCGCGCGGGCGCCGGCACCGTCACCTGCTGCGCGCCGGGCTCGCAGCAGCCGATCCTGGCCACCCACCTGCTCGAGGTCATGACGCGGGCGCTGCCCGAGGACGACGGCTCGCACGTGGTCGCCGGGGTGGATGACGTCCTGGCGATGACCGAGCGCGGCGGCGCCCTGATCGTGGGCCCTGGGATCGGCCGGACCGACGGCGCGCAGGAGTTCGCCCGCGCGCTCGTGCGTCGCAGCGGCGTTCCCGTGCTGCTCGACGCTGACGGCCTCAACGCCCACGCCGAGCGGCTCGGCGACCTCCGCGAGGCGGGCGCGCCCATCGTGCTCACGCCGCACGAGGGCGAGCTCGCGCGCCTGCTCGGCGGCTCGAGCGACGAGGTCAAGGCCCACCGGCTCGCCCGTGCGCGCCAGGCCGCGGCGGGCGCGGGCGCGATCGTGGTGCTCAAGGGCGACGACACGCTCGTCGCGCGGCCGGACGGCTTCGTGGCGCTGAGCCTGGGCGGCTCGCCGGCGCTGGCGACCGCGGGGACCGGGGACGTGTCGAGCGGCGTGATCGGGGCGCTGCTGGCCAAGGAGATGGACCCCTTCACCGCGGCGTGCGCCGGCGTGCGGCTGCACGCGCTCGCGGGGCAGCTCGCGGCGGATCGGCTCGACGGACCCGACGGCGTGGTGGCCTCGGACGTGATCGCTGTGCTGCCGCTGGCGCTCGGCGGGTAGGCTCACGCGCCGATGGCGAAGACCGCGCGCGACATCATGGATCCGGACACCCCGACGGTGGGTCCCGAGGCGCCCGTCGACGAGGTCGTCCGCATCATGGCGCAGGGCGACGAGGACGTGGTGCTCGTCATCAACGAGGGCCACCGCTGCATCGGGATCATCACCGACTCCGACCTCGTGATCGGCGAGGAGGAAGGCGACATCCACATCCCGCACTACGTCGAGATCATGGGCGGCGTCGTGTTCCTGGAGCCACTGCGCAAGTTCGAGGCCAAGGTCAGGAAGGCGGTCGCCTCACGCGCGCGCGACCTCATGACCGAGGACCCTGTGACGGTCGATGCCGACGCGACGGCCCACGAGGCCGCGAGGATCGTCGTGGAGCGCCATCACAACCACCTGCCGGTCGTCGACCACGGCCGCCTGGTCGGGCTGCTCACCCGCGCGGACGTCCTCGCCGCCCTCGTCGAGGAGTAGCTCGTCGGACGATGCGGGCTCTTGCCCGGATCGACGCCGGGGCGATCGCGCGCAACACCGCGCGCATGGCACAGGCCGCCGGCGGGGCGGCTGTCTGCGCGGTGGTCAAGTCCGACGGCTACGGCCACGGCGCGGTGACCGCCGCGCGGGCCGTCCTGGAGGGCGGCGCCACCTCGCTCGCCGTCGCGGCCGCGGAGGAGGCGCGCGAGCTGCGAGCCGCGGGGATCGAAGCGAGGCTACTGGTCATGGGCGCGCTCGACGCCGAGGAGCTGGCGGTCGCGCTGGACGCGGATGCCGACGTTGTCGCGTGGACCGAGGGGTTCCTGGATGCGCTCCCGGCGAGCGCGCGGGCGCACGTCAAGCTCGACACCGGGATGGGGCGGATGGGGACACGCGACCCGGAGCTGGCGACGCGGCTCGCCGAGCGCGCGGGCGAGCGGCTCGCGGGCCTGATGACGCACTTTGCCACGGCCGACGAGCTCGGCGACACGTTCATGGACGAGCAGCTCGGGCGCTTCCGCGCCTGGGTCGATCCGCTGCGCGAGCGCTTCCCCGGCGCCGTCGTGCACGCGGCCAACAGCGCCGCCACGCTGCGCGACGCTGCCACGCACTTCGACATGGTGCGCCCAGGGATCGCCGTGTACGGGATGGACCCGTTCGGCGAGGACCCGTTCGCGCAGGGGCTCGAACCGGCGCTGACGCTGACGACGCAGGTGCTTGCGGTCAAGGACGTGGCGGCGGGTGAGAGCGCGGGCTACGGGCGGCGGTTCGTCGCGCGCGAGCCCACACAGCTCGCGACGCTGCCGATCGGCTACGGCGACGGCTGGCGGCGCGCGCTCACGAACAACGCCGACGTGCTGATCGGCGGGAGCCGCCACCCGCTCGTCGGGACGGTCAGCATGGACAACATCACGGTCGACGTCGGAATCGGCAGCGGCGTGTCCGTCGGCGACGAGGCGGTGCTGGTCGGCGCACAGGGGCCCGAGCGGATCCTGGCCGAGGAGGTGGCGAAGCGCCTCGGCACGATCAACTACGAGGTGACCTGCGCGCTGACGCCGCGGGTCGTACGCGCATGAGCGAGGCGCTGGAGGTCGCGCGCGAGGCGCTGCGCGGCGAGCGCGCCTGGGTCGTCGGCGGCGCGGTCCGGGACCGCCTGCTCGGCCGGCCGGTGCTGGACCTCGACGTTGCCGTCGCGGGCGAGCCGCGTACGCTGGCGCGGCACCTCGCCGTGGTCGCCGGTGGCCCGGCGTTCGAGCTGAGCGGCGCGTTCGGCGCATGGCGCGTGCATGCGCCCGGGCGCGAATGGCAGGTCGACGTGACGGCGCTGCAGGGCGACTCGATCCAGGAGGACCTCGCCCAGCGCGACTTCACCGTCAACGCGATCGCCGAGCCACTCGACGGCGGGCCGCTGGTCGACCCGTTCGGCGGCGCGGGCGACCTCGAGCGGCGCTGCCTGCGGATGGTGTCCGACGAGGCGTTCGACCGCGACCCGCTGCGCGTGCTGCGGCTGGCGCGGTTCGCCGCGGGGCTCGGGTTCGAGCCCGACGAGGCGACGATCGCCGCAGCGGCGCAGCGCGCCACGCGGATCGGCGAGGTCGCGCAGGAGCGTGTCTTCGGCGAGCTGAAGCATCTCGTCACGAGCGACGACGCGCTCGAGGGGCTCGAGCTGATGGATCGCCTGCGGCTGACCGAGCACGTGCTGCCCGAGCTCGTGACGCTGCGCGGCGTCGAGCAGAACCGCTTCCACCGGTCGCGGAGTTCCTCGCCGAGCCGCTGGCCGACGAGCTGACGCGCGGCGGCGCGCTGCGCTTCGGCGCGCTCCTGCACGACGCCGGCAAGCCGGCCACGCGCGACTTCACACCCGATGGGAACGTCACGTTCATCGGCCACGACCGCGAGGGCGCGCGGATCTCGCGTGACGTGCTGACGCGGCTGCGGGCGAGCGAGCGCTTGCGCGCGCACGTCGCCGCGCTGGCCGAGCACCACCTGCGGCTCGGGTTCCTCGTGCATCGCCGGCCGCTGGACCGGCGCCTCGTGTACCGCTACCTGAAGACGTGCGAGCCGGTGGAGGTCGACGTGACGCTGCTCAGCGTCGCCGATCGCCTGGCGAC
>VAYD01000171.1 GCA_005883905.1 Actinomycetota bacterium | reverse complement strand
GCGCGGACGTGCGCGAGGGCGTCGCCGAGTCGCTGCCCTGGGACGACGGCACCTTCGACGCGGCGATGTGCTCGCTGGTCGTCGCCTGGATGAGCGACGCCGACCAGGGCGTCGGGGAGATGGCGCGCGTGACGAAGCCCGGCGGCACCGTCGCCGCCGCGATGTGGGACATCCCCGGCGGCGGGCTGCAGATGCTCTCGCACTTCTGGCGCGCTGCGCGTGAGATCGACCCGAGCGTCGCCGACGAGCAGCCGCGCGCCGGTGTGCGCGAGGGCGACCTCGTCGAGCGGTTCGGCCGCGCCGGCCTGCAGGGCGTCACCGGCGGCACGCTCGAGACGAGCGTCGACTACGCCGACTTCGACGACTACTGGGAGCCGTTCACCGGCGCCGCCGGTCCCGCCACCGGCGCCTTCTACGCCTCGCTCGACGATGCCGGCAAGGCGACCCTGCGCGACACGGTGCGCGCCTCCCTGCCCAAGGGCACGTTCACGCTGCCGGCGCGCGCCTGGCTCGCGCTGGGAACCGTTCCGGGCTAATAGCCTGATCGCTGCGGCGAACGAGGTCTGGTTGGCCATCCGGTCGACCGTGTCCCGAATCCATCCCGATAGGTAATCCAGATGCCGCATAGGCACGGGCGTTCGGGCGATCTGGCCGACCTGCGAACCGTACGGTGCGGAACGCCCCGGAGAGGCAACTCCTACCGGGGTCTACGACGAGGCGGCGCGGGCGATGGCGACCGGCGTCGGCGGCGCGCCGGTGCCCGGCTCGTAGGCCGCGCGCGCGGCATCGATGGCGTCCATGTTCGCGTAGGCCCACTCGCGGATGACGCCGACCGCGTCGGCGAGGCTGTGGCCGAGCGGCGTCAGGGAGTAGCGGACGGTCACCGGGACCGTGGCGATGACCTCGCGGTCGACAATCCCGTCGCGCTCGAGGGCGCGGAGAGTCTGGGTCAGCATCTTTTGCGTGATGCCATCGATGCTGCGCCGCACCTCGGAGAACCGCAGCGTGCCGTGCTCGAGCGCGACGATGACGAGCATCGTCCACTTGTCGGCGATCCGGTCGAGCACCTGCCGGGTCGGGCACGCCGCGTTCATCATGTTCCACCGGTTAGTGGTTTCCATCAGGTACCTACACCACCTTTGGGTGCCTTCTTTCGCAAGAGCATGCTAGAGCCTAGTTTGAACCCATGTCCATCACAGCATTCCGACCAACCGGCGATGACGCGCTCGTCGCCGTTACCGAAGTCGACGCCCCCACCCCCAGGCCCGACGAGGCGCTGATCGCCGTCGAGGCCTTCTCCGTCAACCGTGGCGAGGTCCTGCTGCTCGCGTCAGGTCGCCAGGAGCCGCCGGGTAAGGACGTCGCGGGCCGCGTCCTGCAGGCTGCACGCGACGGCAGCGGGCCGGCCGCCGGCACGCGCGTCGTCGCCCACATCGAGCACGGCGGCTGGGCCGAGCAGGTGGGCGTGCCGACCATCCGCCTGGCCGTCCTTCCGGACGAGGTCCCGAGCGAGGTCGCGGCCACCCTGCCGCTGGCAGGCCTGACCGCGCTGCGGCTGCTGCGCGCCGCGGGCGGGATCGCGGGGCGACGGCTGCTGCTGACGGGAGCGTCGGGCGGCGTGGGCCACTACCTGGTCGAACTCGCCGCGGGGATCGGCGCGAAGGTCACCGCGGTCACGGCGACGCCGCAGCGCGGCGAGCGGCTGCTGGCGCTCGGCGCCGACGCCGTCGTAGCCGCCGTCGAGGACGCCGAAGGTCCCTTCGACGTCGTGATCGAGTCCGTCGGCGGCGACGTCTTCGGCCAGGCGCTGCTGAAGCTGCGTCGCGACGGCCTCATGCTTTGGTACGGACAAGCGAGCCTGGAGCCGGCGAGGGCGGACTTCTTCGCGGTCGGGCAGGGCCCCGTCGACGTCACCGTTCGCAGCCTCTGGTACTGGACCGAGGCCGACCGCGACGGCGAGGATCTCGCCACGCTCGTCGATCTCGTCGCCGCCGGCCACCTGCATCCCGAGATCGGCGAGATCGCCGACTGGGCCGAGACGCCGCGTCTGCTCGCAGCCGTACGCGAGCGTCAGGTGCGAGGGAACGCCGTGCTGACGGTGCCGCCTGTGATCAGCGGCGGGTCACCCCGGCTCGAGCAAGCGGTGCGAGCGTCGGCTGCGTGACCGGCACGTCGCCGAGCGCCGCGTCGATGGCGTCCGGGGACTCCTGACGGGTCGTGTTGACGTTGGGGTGACGCGAGCGCGTCACCACCACCACGGGTACGGGAAGACGGCCACGACGATCACGACGAGCCACCCGAGCACCATCCACCATGTGGAGTTGAATCCCATGACGTCCGCTCCGCGGCGAGGGTCGGGGCGGATGTGGTACCAGCGACGCGGCTGCATCTCCGCCTACCCGAACGTGAACGCGTAGGCTTCGGCGCCGGGCTCGAGGAAGGTAATTTCCAGCCTCCGCTCGCGCACCGTGTCGTGCTCGCGCACGAGCTGATACAGCCGGCCTTCGCGGAGCACGCCGTTGCCGTCCTCGTCGACGTCCACAAGAAGCCCCGCACATGCGGGGTTTCTGCGTTTGGAGGCGGTTCCGCGGAAACGTTTCATTTCGCGGTGAGGCCGATGCACCCATGGCGACGCCCGCCGCGCTGACATGCATGCTCGAAGTAGAGGTGCACGTCGAGCCCTGACCCCCGGCGCGCAAAGCCGCGACCGCTTTCACCCGGAAGCGCAGGCGAGTCGGGAGCCGATCGGACTCCCGTAGCTCGTCCGGAGCGCGCGTGAGTTCGAGGCCGCCAGAGACGCTCGGATCTGCCGCGAAGCGGTTGCCCGCTGTGCGGTTGGTCATGAGCCGCCGCGCTCGAGGATGTTGCGAAGCGTGGCGAAGTTCGGGTTGACGCCGCGCTTGATGGCGTGTGCCGCGAGGGGACCGAGAAGCGAGGCACCACTGCTGACCCGCACGTCGGCGTAGAGCCTGACGAGTGTTCCGTCATGGGTGGTGGCGAACTCATAGCGATAGACGAACGGCGTAGGCCCGCTCGTCGTGCAGATGGCCAGTTCCTGCGGCGACCGCAGCGTGACGATTTCGAGCTCGTTCATCGCAGGGCCGGTGGGAAGCTTGCGCTGCATCGCGTACCGACGGCCGGCGGCGGGCGTGGCGTCGTTCAGCGGCATGACGCTCTCGACGGCGGAGTTCCAGTCGGGGAAGTGGCGCGGGTCAGCGACGTAGGCGAAGACGGCGTCGCGTGGTCGGGCGATCGCCACCGTGGTCTCGAACCGCGTCATGCCGGCTCCTGCACGGACGAGGGACTGGCCACCTGGCGCTGGGTGAGCCGCGCGACGGACGCGGGGTCGTGGGTCGGGAGGTAGACCGTCGGACGGTTGGTGACGAGTTGCTGGACCCGCCCCAGGGTCGCGCGCGCCGCCGCCGGATCGGGCGCGACGCCGTCGACGACGCCCTGCAGCATGAGCTGTTCGGTGTACGAGACGTCGCCGGCGAACAAGAACACGGCGTCGCCGTCCTCGACCGCGACCGAGAGATGTCCCGGTGTGTGGCCCGGTGTGGGCAGGAGATGCACGTCGCCTGCGGCCGTCAACGCCGTGCTCGCGGGAAACGGCCCGAACGGCCGCCGGCTCGGGTCAATGAGCGTGGGCGAGAACCACTGCGGCCAATGTTGGGGCAGGAACCCTCGCGCCCGGCCCAGCACGCCGCGGGAGAACTCGAAGTCCGCCCTGGAGCTGACGATCTCGCTGTTGGGGAAATGCGTGAGGCCGCCGGCGTGATCGGTGTGGAAGTGCGTCAACACGACCCACCGCACGTCGTCGGGGGAGAAGCCGATGCGACGGATCTGAGGGCCGATCTCCTCCTCGGGCTTGACCCACTCGCGAACCGCGACCCGGTAGTAGGGGTGCCAGCGCGGGAAGTAGCCCGGTTCGGACACGCGCGACGTCTCGCCGGTGTCGACCACGATCAGGCCCTCGGGGTGTTCGATCAGCCAAGCGAGGATCGGCAGCGGCTCGGTCCACCGCCGCGCGGCGAGCACGCGGAGCAGGCTGCTTTTGTCGCGGCCCCGGCCGTTGCGTTGCAGCTCTTTGATGGCGACGGTGCCGGTCTGGAGGGCGTGAATCCGGATGTCCCCGGCGGCAGAGATAGATGACATGTCATGCACCTTGACAGCCGAGCCGACCGAAGTCAATGACGTGTCATGTATTGTGGGACGGCGTGGAACCTGTCGAGGAGCTGCGATACCTGATCCTGGGCGCGCAACGCGAAGGCGCTCGGGCGCTCGCCGACCTCCTGCGCCCCGCGGGCCTCACGGCGGCACAGGGCGAGGTGATCGCCGTCCTGCAGGAAGCGAAACGGCCGCTGACCCTTCGCGAGATCGGCGAACGGCTCGTCTGTGAGGCGGGGAGCCCCAGTCGGCTCGTGGCGAGCCTGGTCGACGCCGGGCTCCTGCAGCGCGGTGAGCGTCCTGATGACCGCCGCGCGGTCGAGCTGTCGCTCACGGCTCAGGGAGCCGCTGCGGCGAAACGGGTCCGGCAC
>VAYD01000170.1 GCA_005883905.1 Actinomycetota bacterium | reverse complement strand
CTGCGCGTCGACGAGTTCCGCTCGCCGTGGGCGCAGCGCGTCGACCTGCCTGGGCTCGTGACGTTCAGCGGCGGGCTGTTCCTGCTGATCTTCGCGCTCGTGCGCGGCAACGCCGAGGGCTGGGGCAGCACGCTGATCGTCGGCTTCCTCGTCGGCGCCGTGGTGCTGCTGGCCGCCTTCGTCGCAGTCGAGCTGCGGGCGGGCGAGCAGGCGATGTTCGACCTGTCGCTGTTCCGCAAGCCGGCGTTCGGCGGCGCGTCGATCGCCGCGTTCGGCCTGAGCGCGTCGATGTTCGCGATGTTCCTCTACATCACGCTCTACATCCAGAACACACTCGGCTACACCCCGCAGCAGACGGGCCTGCGGTTCCTGCCGCTGACCGTCGTGAGCTTCGTCGTGGCGCCGATCGCGGGGCGCGTCAGCCGTACCGTCCCGCTGCGCGTGCTCTTCGGCCTGGGGATGACGCTGGTGGGCGTGGGCCTGCTGCTGATGAGCTCGATCGACGCGAACTCGGACTGGACCGCGCTGCTCCCCGGCTTCATCCTCGCCGGCGCCGGAATCGGCATGGTCAACCCGAGCCTCGCCCAGGCGGCTGTGGGGGTCGTGCCGCCGCAGCGGGCGGGGATGGCGAGCGGCATCAACTCGACGTTCCGCCAGGTGGGCATCGCCACCGGGATCGCGGGGCTCGGGGCGATCTTCCAGGGGCTGCTGACGAACAAGATCCCGAACGTCCCCTCCGAGGTGCTCGCGACCGGCAACCCCAACCTCGTCCGCGGCGTGCCGCCGCACGAGTACGTGGCGGCCTACTCTGCATCGCTGTCGGACCTGTTCGTCATCGCCGCGATCGTCGCGTTCGTCTCCGCGGTCCTGTCGTTCGCGCTCACGCGCCAGCGCGACTTCGTCGGCCACGCGGCCGCGCCGGAGGCCGAAGTCGTGTCGGCTGCGTAATTGCACCGCTTCGCAGAGCGCTCGCTACCCTCGGTTCCATGCGCCTTGCCTGCGCCATGGTCCTCTGCGTCCTCGCCGCCGCGATCCCCGCTGCGGCGCAGGACCCGCAGCCGCAGCCGCCCCCACAGCCCGAGCCGGCGATCGCCCAGGGCGTGCGGGCCGGCGGCATCGACCTCAGCGGGCTGACGCAGGAGCAGGCCGAGGCCCGGCTGACCGACGAGCTGACCGCGCCCCTGTCTCAGGACTTCGTGGTCGGCGCGGCCGGTATCCCGTTCACGCTGACGATGCAGCAGGCGAAGCTGAAGTTCGACGCGCACGTGACCGCAAAGCATGCGCTCGCCGCGCAGCCGCCACCGCCGCCCGCCGGCGGCGGCCAGTCCGCGGGCGTCGACGTGGCGCTCGTGCTGAGCCATTCGAAGCTGGCGGTGAAGGCGTTCGTCGCGCAGGCTGCCGCGCGCGCCTACCACGCGCCGCGCGAGGCGAAGCTGCGGATCACCGTGCAGCGGATGATCGTGAGCCACTCGCGCCCCGGGCTGCGGCTCGCGAGCAAGCGCGTGGCCAGGCAGATCGATGACGCGCTCGACAGCGGCGCGAGCGTGCGCCGCCTGCATACGCGGCTCGTCGCGGTCAAGCCGGCGGTCACCTACAAGGTCCTGCAGCGCCGCTACCCGCGGATCATCACGATCGACCGCGACACCTTCGCGCTGCGGCTGTTCCGCAGCCTGCGCCCCTGGAAGCGCTACAGCATCGCGGTCGGAATGGCGGGCCTCGAGACGCCGGCCGGCACGTACCGCATCCAGGACAAGCAGGTGAACCCTGCGTGGCACGTCCCGAACAGCGCGTGGGCGGGCTCGCTCGCCGGTCAGGTCATCCCGGGTGGCGCGCCGGACAACCCCCTGAAGGCCCGCTGGCTCGGCATCGCCAACGGCGTCGGGATCCACGGGACCGCGGAGGACTGGTCGATCGGGACGCGCGCCTCGCACGGCTGCATCCGCATGCACGTCTCCGACGTGATCGACCTGTACCCGCGCGTGCCGGTCGGCACGACGGTCCTCATCAAGTAGGCGCGGGCGAGTGCGCAGCGACCCGCTCGCGGGCCGCTGCGACGGCGCGCCTGGGCGAGAGCGTCCCGAACTCGCGCGCGATGATCGTCAGCGCGATCACCAGGCCGGTCAGCATGAGGAACGCGCCGACGCCGAACGTGAACGTCGTGATGGCGGCGATGTCGACGGCCTGGTGGGTGACCTCGACGAAGCCGTAGGAGAGCATCGCCAGGCGCAGGCCGGTCGAGGCGGGCGCCAGCGGGATGATGCGCCCGCCGCCTTGAGCGGCCATGACCAGCACGACGGTGGAGAGCGTGACCGGGAGGCTGAACGCGGCCATGAACGCCGCGAGCGAGCCGAGCCGGATCGCGCGTGCGAGCGCCTGCCAGGACACGACGCCGCTGAAGAACAGCCGCGGCGAGCCGAGGATCGCGAGGCCCTGCTTGACGCGCCCGACGGTAACGCGGCCCTTGTAGCGCAGCAGACGCCGTCCGACGACCGCCAGCGCCACGAGGACGAGGACGGAGAGCACCGGGTGGCCGAGGACCAGCGAGACGTCGAGCGCCGGCAGCTCGCCGCTCGTCGCCGGGATCGGGAGGAAGCCCATGGCCAGCCCCCACACCACGAGCGCGGTGCCGAAGGCGGTCTCGAAGATCGTCTCGGGGACGAAGGTGGCGATCAGCGTCGACCAGCGCGAGCCCGGGATGTGGCGGTGGACGATCGCCAGCTTCACGGCGTCGCCGCCGCGCGCCGGGATGACGGCGTTCAGCCCGGAGCCGGCGAGGTAGGCCTTGACGACGTCGCGGCGCGTGAGCTCGTCCGCGTCCGGATAGGCGGCGCGCAGGATCGTGTACCAGCCGAGCGTCCGGACGCACTGGCTGAAGACGTAGAGCGCGGCGCCGAGCAGGAGCAGCGGCACGCTGACGCTGGCCGCGCTGTCGAGCAGCAGGCCGATCGCGTGGCCCGCGGTTCGCAGGACGTCATGGAGCCGATTAATCATGGTGCGTCACCTGCCTCATCGGCAGGAACAGGGCAGCGGCTCAATCGACGCGCTCGAGGCGCGGGTTGGGCCGGTGCTCTCTGCCTACCTTGGCACACGGGCGTCCGTTGACCATGACGACGTCCGCGGTGAAGTCATTGTTCCCGCGCACGAGCGACGAGCCGACGCCGTAGGCGTCGACGGGGACGCCCTCGGCCTCGAACTGCGCGATCTTGTTTGCGGTGAAGCCGCCCGAGGCGACGATCCTGACGCGCCCGTGGCCGGCGTCGTCGAGCGCCTGGCGGACGAGCCGCACGAGCTCGGCGTTCACGCCCGGCGGGCCGCCGCGGTCTTGGAGCGCCTCGTCGACGAGCGACTCCGAGGTGTCGAGCCGGACGCCCCAGAGGTCGTCGCCGAGCGCGTCGGCCACCGCGATCGCGGTGCGCGTGGAGTCGTTCTCGAAGTCGACGAGGACCGTGACGTTCATCGTGTTCCCGTAGCGGCCCGCGAAGGCGCGGGCCGCGGCGACCGTGTCGCCGTCGTAGGCGGCGATCAGCGCGTGCGGGACCGTGCCGACGCCGCGCCCGCCCCACCACGAGGCGTTCGCGTCGGTCGACACGCCGATCGCGCCGGCCTCGTGGGCCGCCCATCCGTCGCCGGTCTGCACGAGCCAGTGGTCGTGGCGGGCGGGCATGAAGAGGATGTCCTTGCCGCCCGCGGCCTCGACGACGGCGCGCACGTTGCGCATGACCAGCGTTCGGCGAGCCAGCGCGCCGAGGTAGACGGTCTCGAGGTGGGCGAACAGCGAGTAGTCGCCCTCGATCGTCATGACGGTCTCATAGGGCGCGACCTCGTCGGCCTCGTAGAGCGCGTGCACGTCGAGGTGCTCCCAGCCGTCGCGCCAGCGCCCGTCCACGTACTGACCCGCGCAGCGGCGCACGATCGCGAGCGCCTCGTCGATGCCGCCGAGCAGCGACTCCTTCTTCTGGAACACCTGCATCAGGACGCGCGGGCGATGCTGCTCGGCCTCGAGCAGCTCCTTGGTGAAGTTGAAGTACGCATCCGAGTAGTAGCCCTCGCGGATACGAACCTCAGGGAGCCGGAAGATCGCGGGGTCGAGCCTGTTTCGCGGCATGGGCGCGGGGTACCCGGAGCTTATGCAGGCGAACGAGGTGACCACTGAGCGGCTGCGCCGTCTCGCCCAGGTCCGGCCCCGCAACGGCGGCAAGGTCCTGAGCGTCTACGTCGATCTCGAGCCGAGCGAGTTCGCGACTCCGCCCGCGCGCGCGACCGCGATCACGTCCGTGCTCGACGAGGCCGAGCGCGAGCTGCGCGACGCGGCGTCGCTCGAGCACGAGGCCCGGGCGGGGCTGAAGTCCGGGCTCGAGCGCGTGCGGACGTTCCTGGAGCAGGAGTTCGACGCGTCCGGCGCCCACGGCGTCGCGCTGTTCTGCGACTCCGGCCAGGACCTGTTCGAGGCGCTGAAGCTGCCGGTGGGCGTGGGCCACAAGGCGGTCATCGACGACGCGCCGTTCGTCGAGCCGCTGGCCGGGCTCGACGCGGACTCGCGCTTTCTCGTCGTGCTGTGCAACCGCCGGGTCGGGCGCCTGCTGTTCGGCTCTGCGGACCGGATGACCGAGGTTGCCCGGATCGAATCCGACGTGCACGGCCAGCATCGGCGGGGCGGTCTGTCGCAGCCGCGCTACGAGCGCTCGGTCGACAACGAGGCGATGCACCACATCCGCCGCGTCGGGGAGCTCGTCAAGCGGCGCTTCGGGCAGCGCGCGCTGGACGGCGTCCTGATCGGCGCGCCGGAGGAGACCGTCGCGCGGGTGCAGGACGAGCTCCCGAGCAGCGTGCGTGGCCGCGTCGCCGGGCGGCTCGAGCTCGATGTCGAGACCGCGTCGCCCGAGGACGTGGTGCGCTCGGCCCGGGACGTGATGCAGCGCATCGAGCGCGAGCGCGAGGATGAGGCGCTGGCACGCCTGCGCGAAGGATTGAGCGGGGGGCCACGGCCGGCTGCGGCCCGGATCGCCGACGTGCTGGAGGCGCTGAACCAGCGCCGGGTCGAGACCCTCCTGATCGCCGCCGGCACGACCGCGCCGGGGCGCGAGTGCCCGCGCTGCGGCTGGCTCGGCGTGGGCGGCGACGAGTGCCCCGCCGACGGCACGCCCACGATCGCCCGTCAGGACATCGTCGGCCCGGCCGTCCAGCGCGCGCTCCTGCAGTCCGCCGACGTCCGTTACCTGGCGCGCCGCGAGGCCGACGGCGAGCCGGTGGTCGCAAGCCAGCTCGACATGTACGGCGGGATCGGCGCGGTCCTGCGCTTCTGACGCAACTCAGGGGCCAGTCCCCTTTCTCGCACTCTGCGAATCAGGGGTCTGTCCCCTTTTTCGCATGCTGCAACGCAGGGGCCTGTCCCCTCTTGAACGAAGTTCAATAGGCTGGCGTGGGTGACGACGCGTGAGCATCTGCTCGAGGTGGGGCGCCGGCTGTTCGGGGAGCGGGCGTTCGACGAGATCTCGATCGACGACATCGCGGCTGCGGCGGAGGTCTCGAAGGGACTGCTCTACCACTACTTCGAGGGCAAGCGCGGCCTGTACGTCGCCACGCTCGAGGCCGAGGCCGCGACGCTGCTGGCCGAGACGGAGCCCGACCCCGACGAGCTCGACTCGGGCCTCGATGCGTACCTGGACTACGTCGAGACGCACCGGCCGGGCTGGCTGGCGCTCATGCGCGGCGGCGTCGGCAGCGATGCGGAGGTCAGCGCGATCGTCGAGGGCACGCGGCAGGCGATCGTCGACCGCCTCGCTGCCACCGTGGGCCACGGCCCGCTGATGCGCACCGCGATGCGTGGATGGGTCGGGATGGTCGAGGCCGCCGCGACGGACTGGGTCGAGCGCGGCGACATCGAGCGCGAGCAGCTGCGCGCGCTGCTCGCCGACGCGCTGCACCACGCCGTGGCGAGCGCCGAGGCGCTGGAGAGCGTCGGTGCCGCCTAGCGCGACCACGGGCGTGCCGCTCGCGCCGCTGACGACGCTGCGGCTCGGTGGCCTGGCGGCAAAGGTCGTCGAGGCGCATACCGACGACGACCTGGTCGACGTCCTGCGCGCCTGCGACGCCGCGGGCGAGCCGGTGCTCGTCCTGGCCGGCGGCTCCAACGTCGTGATCGCCGACGAGGGCTTCGCCGGCACGGTCGTGCGCGTGCTCACGCACGGCGTCGAGCGCGACGGTACCGCGCTGAGCGTCGCCGCCGGCGAGCCGTGGGACGAGGTCGTCGCCGCCGCTGTCGACGACGGCCTGGCAGGTATCGAGTGCCTGTCCGGGATCCCCGGCAGCACCGGCGCCACGCCGATCCAGAACGTCGGCGCGTACGGCCAGGACGTCGCCCAGACGGTGACGAGCGCGCGCGTCTACGACCGCCGGCGCGACGCCGTCGAGGACCTGCCCGCCGAGGCCCTCGGCTTCGCCTACCGCACGAGCGCGCTGCGCTACCAGGACCGCCGCGTCGTCCTGCGCGTCCGCTTCGACCTGACCGCGTCGGACATGTCCGGCCCGCTGCGCTACGCCGAGCTGGCGCGCGCCGTCGGCGCCGACCGCGCGCCCCTGCACGACGTGCGCGACGCCGTGCTCGAGCTGCGCCGCGGCAAGGGCATGGTCGTCGACCCCGATGACCCCGACTCGGTGTCCGCGGGGTCGTTCTTCACCAACCCGATCCTCGAGCCCGAGGCGTTCGAGGCGCTGGCGCGGCGCGGCGCGGGCGAGCCGCCGCGCTTCCCCGAGGCCGGCGGGCGCGTGAAGACCAGCGCGGCCTGGCTGATCGAGCGCGCCGGGTTCCACAAGGGCGACACCCGCGGCAGCGTC
>VAYD01000169.1:11460-12837 GCA_005883905.1 Actinomycetota bacterium | reverse complement strand
GTCGACGTGCGTCGAGTTGTGCGTGCCGAAGTTGTTCAGCGTCTCGACTGCCCACCCCTCGTCGTCGCGCAGCAGGCGCGGCGGCACGCCGAGCATCGCCTCGATGTCCTGCGCGCCCTGCGCATGGTCGCGGTAGGCGACGTCGGTGCGCAGCGCGTCGGGGAGCTCCGCCGGGCCTTGCGATATCGGCGCCGAGAGATCGATGAACGCCGGCACGCATGGAGCCTAGCCACCTGTCAGCCGCGCCCGCCTCCTCCGGGCTCGCAGACGCGAAGCCAGAAACCTTGCAGTACGAGAGTTCAAACGACTACGCTCGCGCGGACACACGGACGTGTTTCCGGTCCATCACGGTCAAGGAGGGCAGCATGCAGGACGAACCTGGCACGCGCGCGGTTGGAGTCCGCCATCCGGTTCGGGCCAGAACGATCCCCACTTGTGGGCGGGGACCTCGGCTGGAACGAGCGACGCACAGGATCCACCCTCACATCGCGGCGGCGAGGCCCCTATCCGGGTGTGCCCGAAATGCTCCACCCAATCGAAGACTGAAGGCGACTACTGCCCCTACTGCGGCGCCGGTTTCTCTCGTCGTCGTCGTCGGAAGTTGTCGCGGCGGGCGAGCGGCTGGGGCACTAACCCACTCCGAGGGCGACATCCAGACGGGAACCGCACTACATGTAATCCAGGGTGGGGAAGCGCGCGTCGGCCTCGAGACAGGAGCGTAAGCACAACGCGACGCCAAGGTCACCCGTGAACAACGAGTGCCACGGCGGCCCCGCGCGCTCCACCTGACCGAGCGCGTGGATCGCGAAGAGCCGCGCGCGCTCGAGCCAGAGCTCGTCGTGCCTGCGCTCGAAGAGCTTGAGGAAGGCGTAGGCGTTGCCCGCGGTCCCGTGGCAGAGGCCGGCGCGGTCGCGTAGTGGCCCGGCCGTCCAGACCGTGCACCCGCCAGCCAGGAGGAGCTCATCCCAGACGTCGTCGCCCTCGATGCCCGCCAGCGCGGTGACCATGCCGGCAGCGCCATGACACCACTGCGTCCGGATTCCGTCGGACAGTTCGAGCGGCGTACCGGCAACCGCCGGCCAGTTTGCAAGTCTGCCTTCGATGACCGCGAGTCGCGTCGCCGTCGCGATGGCCGTCTGTTCCAGCTCCTCGCGGTCGGGGTGTTCGCCCTGCGCCAGCGCGAATACATTGCCAGCGAAGCCATGGCCGAAGCCGACGTACCGGTCCGGTCGGCCGGGAAGGAACTCCTGCGTCCACAGCCCGTCCTCATCCCGACGCGCGAGGAGGTCGTCGGCGAGCACCCGCCACAGGTCGTCGAACCCTTGGTGCGTAGCGATCACCATCATCCCCGGCGCCCCGTAGAGCAGGTCGAGCGCC
>VAYD01000169.1:10865-11447 GCA_005883905.1 Actinomycetota bacterium | reverse complement strand
GTCGCGGTCCTTCCCGGTGACGGCGAGGACGCCGGCGCGGCCGTCGAGGAACCCGTCGTCGTGCATGCCGTCCGGCTCGACGGTGAAGCCGTGCTCGACGCCGAGCTGGTCGAGCGCCCAGATGATCCCGGCGGCGCCGCAGTACAACCCGCGCGACGGCTCCTCGCTGCCCGGCTCGACGTCATTGGGGTGCAGCGGCCAGAGCCCGATGCGCTCGTCGAAGCCCGCGAGCGTCGTCGCCACGATCGCCGCGATGCCCGCCCGCGCCCGCGCCTCGCTCCAGGGCGCGTCGCCGAGTGACTCGTGGCGCGCGGGCGTCCACAGCATCAGATCGGGCGGTCGGGAGTGAGTCGCCAGTCCGCGTCCGCGCGCCACAGCGAGACCGGTGGGTCGACCGGGTCGCCGTGCTCGTCGAACGGGCCGGACACGCGACACGCCGCGAGCAGCTCGGCGCGCGTCGTCGCGCCGCCTGCGAGCGCGTCGAGAACGAGCTGCGCCGCGCGCGCGGCCTCGATCCCGTGCGTCGGGTCCTGCGGGAACGGCAGCGCGACCCACACGTCGCGGCCTTCGCCGACGTCGAGT
>VAYD01000169.1:10279-10841 GCA_005883905.1 Actinomycetota bacterium | reverse complement strand
CCCTGAATGCCGTCAAACGCGATCAGCGGCAGCGGCGCGGTCTCCTTCACGGCCTCCATCCCGGGCTCCTCCGGCACGCCGGCGGCAACCACGACATCTGGGTCCTCGCCGGAGGGCAGCTCGGCCAGCCGCAGCTGCCCCTCGATCTGCGTGCCGTACTCGCCGCGCCCGGCGATCACGAGCGCCTGCTCGCCACGCCCGCGCAAGTAGGCGGCGAGCCGGGACGCCACCTCGGTGTCGCGCGCGACCATGCGCAGCACGGTGCCGCGGTGGTCGGCCGGGTCGTCGCAGCCCGGCTCGTCGTCGTGCGTGACGCCCGCCCAGGTCGCGACCGGCGCGAACAGCGGCAGGCCGGCGGGCGCCGTCACCTCGACGGTCTCGGCGACCGCGCGCGACCGGAAGGGCCCGATGAACGCGACCGCGTCGTCGTCCCCCACGGCGACCTCCGCCGCCCGGATCGGGTGGCCATCGCCGTGCGCAACGTGCCGCACGCCGGCCGCACGGAGCACCTCGTCCGCTGCGCGCTCGAGCGGGTCAGGCAGCGCGGAGTGGACCGACGCGC
>VAYD01000169.1:0-10259 GCA_005883905.1 Actinomycetota bacterium | reverse complement strand
GACCGCCCTCGCGGCCGAAGCCAGACTGCTTGACGCCCCCGAACGGCGCGCCGGCGTTGGAGACCATGCCCTGGTTGAACCCGATCATCCCCGTGTCGAGCTCCTCCATGACGCGGAACGCGCGGTTGATGTCGCGGGTGAAGACGTAGGCGACGAGGCCGTACTCAGTGGCGTTGGCCGCCGCGATCGCCTCCTCCTCGGACGCGAAGCGCTTGACCGGCGCGACCGGCCCGAAGATCTCCTCGCTGAGCACGCGCGCGCCGTCGGGGATGTCGCCGAGCACCGTCGGCTTGTAGAAGTAGCCGGCGCCGTCGCTGCGCTCGCCGCCGACGACGACCTTCGCGCCCTTCGAACGCGCGTCCTCGACGAGCTCCTCGACCTTGCCGCGCTGCACGTCGTCGATGAGCGGCCCGACCTCGACGCCGTCGTCGGTCCCGCGCCCGACCTTCAACGAGCCCATGCGCTCGGCCAGCCGTTCGGCGAACTCGCCGGCGATGCCCTCCTGCACGTGGAAGCGGTTGGCGCTCGTGCAGGCCTCGCCGGTGTTGCGCATCTTCGCCAGCATCGCCCCCTCGACCGCGAGGTCCAGGTCCGCGTCGTCGAAGATCAGGAACGGCGCGTTGCCGCCGAGCTCCATCGACACCTTGAGGATCTGGTCGGCGGACTGCTTGATCAGCTCGCGGCCGACCTCGGTCGAGCCGGTGAACGACAGCTTGCGCGTGCGCGGGTCCTTGATCAGCGGCTCCATCACCGCGCCCGACTTCGAGGCGGTGATGATGTTGCACACGCCGCCGGGCAGCCCGGCCTCCTCCAGGATCTTCGCCATCGCGAGCATCGACAGCGGCGTCTGTTTGGCCGGCTTGACGACCATCGTGCAGCCCGCGGCGATCGCAGGGCCGACCTTGCGCGTGCCCATCGCCAGCGGGAAGTTCCATGGCGTGATGAACACGCAGGGCCCGACCGCCTGCTTCATCGTCAGCACGCGGCCCTTGCCGTTCTCGTTGACGGTGAAGCGGCCGTTGATGCGCACGGCCTCCTCGCTGTACCAGCGGAAGAAGTTCGCCGCGTAGACGATCTCGGCCTTGGACTCGGCGACGGGCTTGCCCATCTCGAGCGTCATCAGCAGCGCCAGATCGTCCTGGCGCTCGATGATCATGTCGTAGGCGCGGCGCAGGATGTCACCGCGCTCGCGCGGCGGCATGTTGCGGAAGTCCTTGAAGGCGTCGGTCGCCGCCTGCAGCGCTGCGTCGGCGTCCTGGGGGGTGGCGTCGGCGATCTCGGTCAGCGTCTCCCCGGTCGCCGGATCCTCGACCGGGAGCGTCCCCGCGGAACCATCGCGCCACTCGCCGCCGATGTACAGCTGGTGTGGGACAGAGTCGACGACGGACTGCTCGGAGGTTGCAATGGCCATACGGCCGATGCTACCCCTGTCGATCAGCCAGCCAAGCGGAGATCGCGTCCGCCTCGAGCGGGCGGGCGATGTGGAAGCCCTGACCCGTGTCGCAGCCGAGCGACGTCACCCGCTGCAGCGCCTCGGCCGTCTCCAGACCCTCGGCGACGACGGAGCAGCCGAGGTTGTGGCCGAGCTCGATCGTCGAGCGCATTATCGCGATGTCGCGCTCATCGGTCTCGATCCGCGCGGCGAACGAGCGGTCGATCTTGATCTCGCTGATCGGCAGCTCACGCAGGCGGCTGAGCGACGAGTACCCGGTGCCGAAGTCGTCCAGCGACAGCACGACGCCGAGGTCGTCGAGGCGCCGCAGCACGGCGGCGGCGCGCACGGGGTCGGCCATGATCGTGCCTTCGGTGATCTCGAGCTCGAGATGGTGCGGCGGCACGCCGGCGTCGAGCAGGATGCACGTGACTTCGTCGGGGAAGTCGGGATCCAGCAGGCTGCGCTCGGAGATGTTGACCGCGATCGAGAGGTCGTGGCCGGCGGTCTGCCACGCGTTGACCTGCTGCAGCGCCGCCCGCAGGACGAAGCTCGTCAGCGGCTTGATGAGGCCGGTCTGCTCGGCGAGCGGGACGAACTCGCCCGGCGGGAGCAGCCCGTGCTCGGGATGCTGCCAGCGCACGAGCGCCTCGACGCCCGGGATCGTCCCGCTCTCCAGCCGCAGCTTGGGCTGGTAGTGCAGGACGAGCTCGCCGCGGTCCAGCGCCTGGCGCAGCTCGCCCAGGCGCTTGAGCCGCGTCGGGCTGTGGTGGTCGCGGTCGCCGTCGAACAGCTCGAGCTCGGTGCTCAGGTCCTTGGCGGCGTACATCGCGGAGTCGGCGCAGCGCAGCAGCGTCGTCGCGTCTGCCCCGTCGAAGGGGTAGCGGGCGATCCCGATCGAGGCCTCGACATGCACGGGCACGCCGCTCAGGATGAACTCCTGGCAGAGCGCGTCGCTGAGCCGCCGCGCGATCTCCAGGCCGGCCTCGGCTCCGCGCCAGCCACCGACGAGCACCGCGAACTCGTCGCCGCCGAGGCGCGCGAGCAGATCCTCTCCGCGGACCTCCCGCGCGAAGCGCGCGGCGACCTGCCGCAGCAGATCGTCGCCGCTCTGGTGGCCCAGGACGTCGTTGACCTCCTTGAAGCGGTCGAGATCGACGAGCAGCAGCGAGAACTCATAGCCGGGCTGCGCGGCGGACATCTCGGCGGCGAGCCGCTCGTAGAGCGAGCGCCGGTTGGGCAGCCCCGTCAGGTCGTCGTGCAGGGCGTGGTGGCGGTGCTCATCCGCTTGCCGGCGCAGCGCGGTCTCGTAGTGCTCGCGCTCGCGTGCGCGGCCCTCGGCCTCGTCCAGCAGCGCCTCCTGCGCGTGGTGCAGGTCGGTGACGTCGATCATCACGCCATTGACCGCGAGCGGCCGCCCCTCGTGGTCGCGCTGGACCGCGGTCTTCTCCCAGATCCAGCGCTCGCGGCCGTCGGCGGTGATCAGCCGGTACTCGAAGTCGAACGGCAGCGCGGCGGCGATGCACGCCTCAGCCTCGTGGAGGATCCGCTCGCGGTCGTCCGGGTGCACCGCGTCGACCCACGCGGCCTCGTCCGCCATCCACGCATCCGGCGAGTAGCCGAAGAGCTTCGTGAGCTGCGGGCTGACGTAGCGCAGCGTGAACGTCCCGACGAAGTCGGCGATGTAGGTGACCGCGGGGAGGTCCTCGACCAGCGAACGAAAGCGGTCGTCGCTGATCGCCGAGGACGTCTCGGACGTTCCGGCCATGATCGTTACGTCGGCAGCGGGCGCGGCCCGCTTGAGTCATGCGGCTGCGGGTTCCGGGCGCGAATGCGTCGTGACCGCCTGGCGATTCCATGCATTGATGGCGATCGCCTGCCACAGGACGCCGTCGAGCTCCTCGGCCGTGAGCACCTCGCCCGCGGCGTCGTACGCCGCGCCGGGCTCGCGCATCAGGGTGACGGCGTCGACGAGGGCCAGCGCCGCGCGCTCGCGCTCGTCGAAGAGGTCGCCGGCCTCGCGCCAGCCGGCGAGGACGTCCAGGCGGATCTGGTCCTCGCCGGCCTTGCGGGCGTCCTCGTTGTGGAGCGACAGGCAGTACGCGCAGCCGTTGAGCTGCGACGCGCGCACGCGGATCAGCTCGCGCAGGCGCGGGTCGAGGTCGCCGAGGGAGTGGGCGGCTTGGTCAAGGGAGTTCATGTGCTTCTCGGGATGGGCCATGCCCTTCAACCTACGCCCGATCGACGCCCGTCCCAGGTCCAGTTACGAGCCCGATGCGGGGTCCAGTTCCTGTCCGATGCGGACGTGGTTGCCCGACGGGTCGCGGAACGCGCAGTCGATCACGCCGTAGGGCATCTCGGTCGGCTCCTGGATGATGTCGGCGCCCGCAGTCCTCACGCGCTCGAACGCGGCCTGCACGTCGTCGGTGCGGAAGAGCAGCGAGCCGAGCACGCCCTTGGCGACCATCCGACGGACCGCCTCGGCGTCCTCCTCCGATGCGCCAGGGACGGGCTCGAGCAGGCCGATCTCCACGTCGGGCTGCACAAGCTCTGGATCGGGCGGATGTTCCCGGCGCACGAGCCGAACACGGTGCTGATTGGTAGAAGCGAAGCGCCTCGTCCTGATCCAGGCACCAGACGAAGGCGTGTGAGAGCTTGATCTTCATGGCGCCGAGCCTAGGCCCGGCGCGGCGCTCGCGCTTCTCCATTCCTGCTCGGTCGCAGCCACGCCCGCGCGAGGCATGGCGGGACCGGTGGCTGGGGGCCGCCGACGGCCCCGCGGTACTCCGACGGCGGCATTCCGACAACGTCGCTGAAGCGCGCGCTGAACGATCCGAGCGAGCGAAAGCCGACATCGAGGCAGATCTCGGTGACGGGCTTGTCGGTCCGGCGCAGGAGCGTCTTGGCGCGCTCGATCCGGCGCGTCATCAGGTAGGCGCCCGGCGGCTCGCCGAACTCGCGGCGGAACGCGTGGGCGAAGTGCGACTCGCTCATGTGCGCCGCGGCAGCGACCTGGGCCACGTCGAGCGGCCGCTCGTACTCGCGGTCCATCAGGTCCTTCGCGCGGCGCAGCCAGGCGAGATCCGGCACCTCCATCAGGTCGCGACGGTCTCGGTGCCGAGCTCCTCGCTGATCGCGACGTCCAGCGAGTAGTCGATCGGCAGCACGATCAGCGACGGCACGTCGAGGGTCAGCGCGTGGCGCAGCCGGGTGCCGAAGTCGTCGGCCGACTCGCAGCGCCACGCCGGCAGACCGAACGCCTCGGCGAGCTTGACGAAGTCGGGGTTCGTGAAGTCCACGCCGAAGTGCTCGCCGAACTTCTTGTCCTGCTTCCAGACGATCGAGCCGAACTGCCGGTTCTCCCAGATCACGTTGACGATCGGGGTCTTCAGCCGGCTGGCGGTCTCGAGCTCCTGCACGTTCATCATGAAGCCGCCGTCGCCGTTGACCGTGACGACGCGCCGGTCGGGATGCACGAGCTTCGCTGCGATCGCGCACGGGAGCGCGAACCCCATCCCCGCCAGGCCGTTGGCGATCAGCACCGTGTTCGGCTCGTGCGCCGGGAACATCCGCCCGATCCAGAGCTTGTGCAGCCCGACGTCGGAGATGAGCATGTCGGTGCGGCCGAGCGCCTGGCGGATCTCCCACAGCGCGCGCGGCGGCTGGACCGGGAACGCGTCGTCGTGGCGCGCCGCCTCGAAGCGGCCGAGGACGATGTCGCGCAGGCGCTGGCTGCCGCCGGAGTGCGGGACGTCGCGGCACTCCTCGGCGAGGCGCGTGATCACGTGGTAGATGTCGCCGACCAGCTCGACCTCCGGCGTGAAGAACTCGTCGATCTCGGCGGGCTCGGAGTCGACGACGACGATCGTCTTGTCGCGGCGCGGGTTCCAGTGCTTGGGCGCGTGCTCGACGAGGTCGTAGCCCATCGCGATCACGACGTCGGCGTCCTCGAAGCCCGCGAGCGCGTAGTCGCGCGACTGCAGGCCGACGGTGCCGAGCGCGCGCGGGTCGGCGTAGTCGAGCGCGCCCTTGCCCATGAACGTCTCGGCGACGGCGATGCCCGTCGCGCGCGAGAACTCGCGCAGCGCCGGGGCCGCGCCCGCGCGGATGACGCCGTTGCCGCACAGCGCGACCGGGTTGATCGCGTTGCGGATCAGGTCGGCGGCCTTGAGGAGCTCGCGCGCGCTCGGCTCGGGCTTGACCGGCCGGCGGCGCGGGAGCGGCCGGAGCTCCTCGACCTGCGCCCCGAGGACGTCCTCCGGGAGCTCGAGATGGGTGGCGCCGGGCTTCTCGGACTCCGCGACCTTGAAGGCCTTGCGCACGACCTCGGGGATGACGTCGGGGGAGTTCACGCGCGCGTTCCACTTGGTGATCGGCCGCAGCAGGTCGACCAGGTCGATGTACTGGTGGGACTCCTTGTGCATCCGCTCGAGGTCGGCCTGGCCGGTGAGCGCGACGAGCGGCGCGCGGTCGAGGTACGCGTCGGCGACGGCGGTGACGAGGTTCAGCGCGCCGGGGCCGAGCGTGCCGAGGCAGACGCCGGCGCGCCCGGTGAGGCGGCCGTACATGTCGGCCATGTAGGCCCCGCCCTGTTCGTGTCGAACAGGCACGAAGGCGACCGACGAGTGGGCCAGCGATTCGTTGAGGTCCAAGGTCTCCTCGCCGGGGATGCCGAACACGTACTTGACGCCTTCGGCCTCCAGGCACTCGACGAACACGTCGCTGGCACGGCGCGTCGCAGCCACCTTCACCTACCCTGACCCGGTCGCATGCCCATCCGCCATGACGCTACCACCGCAACCCTGGCTTCCCGGCCGGGTTCGATCCCACGCATGCGTCGCGTCGCCGCAGCCGCACTCGTGTGCCTGGCGCTGCCCGCTGCCGCGCAGGCGAAGTCGTCGTTCGTCATCAAGGGTGCGGGCTACGGCCACGGCATCGGGCTGAGCCAGTACGGCGCCGACGGCTACGCGCTGCACGGCTTCGACTACCAGACGATCGTGGGCCACTACTACCAGGGCACCGGCCTGGCGACGGTGGCGCCCGCGCCCACGATCCGCGTGCTGCTGCAGTCCGCCTCCGCGCCGTCGTTCACGGGGGCCACCGATGCGAGCGGGCGGACGCTCGATCCCGCGAAGACCTACTCGGTCGTGCGCGCCGGCGGCAACAGCGTCACGCTGCGCAGCCCGGCAGGGCGCAAGCTCGCGACCTACGACGGCACGCTGCGCGTGACCGGCGACGACCCGCTGCGCCTCAACGGCCTTGCCGGGAACGGCGTGCGCAGCGGCCGCTACCGCGGCGCGCTGGAGTTCCGCGCAGGGCTCTTCAGCGGCGTATCGGCGATCAACGCGATCGGGTTGGAGGACTACGTCCGCGGGGTCGTAAGCGCCGAGTCGCCGGCGTCGTGGCCGGCGGCCGCGCTCGATGCGCAGGCGGTCGTCGCACGCTCCTACGCGATCACGACCGATGCGGGCAGCTCCACCGACGGCTTCACCGCCTACCCGGACACGCGCTCGCAGATGTACCGCGGCATGGCGGCCGAGTTCGCGTCGACCGACTCCGCGGTGCGCGACACGCGCGGCCAGGTCGTCACCTACGGCGGCAAGCCCGTCGTCACGTACTTCTTCTCCACCAGCGGCGGCAAGACCGAGAACGTCGAGAACTCGTTCGTCGGCGCGCTGCCGCGGCCGTGGCTGCGCGGCGTCGACGACCCGTTCGACTCGGTTTCCCCGCGCCACCGCTGGGGGCCGTACCGGATGACGCTCGCGCAGGCGGGCGCGAAGCTGCGCGGGCTCGTCAAGGGTCACTTCCGGTCTATCAAGGTCCTGCAGCGCGGCTTCTCGCCGCGCGTCGTGCACGCGCAGATCGTCGGGACGGGCGGTCGCACGGACGTCACCGGCGCCGACCTGCGGCGCCGCTTCGGGCTGTTCGACTCGTGGGCCTACTACACGACGATCACGTCGAAGAAGCAGCAGACGACCACGCCGGCGACGCCCCCGGCGGACGGGTCGGGCCAGGGCGACCCGGCAACCGGCGGCACGGCGCCGACGGCGCCCGCCGGGTCGGCCCGCGCGGCGCGCACGGTGCTCTCGGGGACGATCACGCCCGCCAAGCGAGGCGCCTGGCTGCGCGTGCAGCGCAAGATCGGCGGGAAGTGGTTCACCTACGCGTGGACGACGACCGGCCCGCGCGGGAGCTACCGCGTGCGGCTCGGCGGGCCGGGCACCTACCGGGTCCTGTTCCAGGGCAACCCGGGGCCTGAGATCCAGGCCTAGCCGACCTCGACCAGCGCGGACGCCGCGCCGGTCTCGAGCTTGCGCCGACCCGTGAGCCAGGCGGTCGCGTGCTCGGGCGCCATCGGGCGCGCGAGGAAGTAGCCCTGCGCGAGGTCGCAGCCCATCTGGCGCAGCCGCTCCCAGGCCTCCTGGGTCTCGACGCCCTCGGCGACGACCTCGAGACCCAGCTGGTGCGCGAGGTCGACGGTGCTCGCGACGATCACGGCGTCGGGATGGCTCTCGCACATCGCCTGGGTGAACGAGCGGTCGATCTTCAGCCGCTCGACCTCGAGGTCGCGCAGGTTCGCGAGCGACGAGTAGCCGGTCCCGAAGTCATCGAGCGCGATGCGCACGCCGACCGAGCGCAGTTGCGCCAGCACCTCGAACGCGCGCTCGGGATCGCTGGCGATCATGCTCTCGGTGATCTCGAGCTCGAGGCGCTGCGGCGCAAGGCCGTGGCGGGCGAGCATCTTCGACACGACGCCCGGGAGCCCGCGATCGAGCAGGCTGCGCGTGGACAGGTTGACCGCAAGGTCGAGGTGGACGCCCATGCGATCCCAGTTGCGCACCTGCGCCAGCGCGTTGTCGAGCACCGCCATCGTCAGCGGCCCGATCAGGCCGGTGTTCTCGGCGAGCGGCACGAACACGTCCGGCCCGACCAGCCCCTGGCGCGGATGGTGCCAGCGCACGAGCGCCTCGACGCCCGTGACCAGGCCGGTGGCGACCGCCGCCTGCGGCTGGTAGTAGACGACGAGCTCGCGCTGCTCGAGCGCGCGCCGCAGCTCGCCCGCCAAGGCAAGGCGCGCCGGGCTGTGGGACTCCTGCGAGCTGTTGTAGGCCTCGACGCCCGTGCGGCCGCCCTTGGCGACGTACATCGCGATGTCGGCGCGGCGCAGCAGCGTGTCGACGTCGCTGCCGTGCGTGGTCGGGCGCGACCGCCATGCCGACGCTCGCCTCGGTGCGCATCACGACGCCGTCGACGTCGACCGGCTCCGAGATGTGGCGGCACAGCGACTGCGCCAGGCCGATCGCCGCGACGGGGTTGGCCACGGTCGCGAGGACGACCGCGAACTCGTCGCCGCCGAGACGGGCGACCGTGTCGCCGGGGCGGACCGCTGCGGCGAGGCGCAGTGCGATCTCGCGCAGCAGGAGGTCGCCGTGCAGGTGCCCGAGCGTGTCGTTGATCTCCTTGAAGTGGTCGAGATCGATCAGCAGCACCGCGATCTGGTCGCCGCCGGCGACACTGTTGGCCAGCGCCTGGTCGACGCGCTGGCGCAGCAGGTCACGGTTCGGCAGACCCGTGAGCGCGTCGTGCAGCGTGCGGTGCTCGAGCTCGACCGCCTGGCGCGCCGCCCGGTGCACGCCGTAGAGCGGCAGCATCAGCGCCGGGACCAGCAGCGGGCTGAAGCGCGCCGCGAGCACGGCGATCGGCGCCAGCCCGATCGCGAGGCCCGTGCTCGCCGCCACGAACGCGACGTCGCTGCGCACGAACGAGACGACCTCGAACCCCCGCGCAAGCGCGATCACGGTCGCGACCAGCACGCCGTTGAGCGTGAAGAAGAAGAGGGCCGCGAGCGCCATGCTCGGCAGCTCGGAGGCGACGAACGGCTCGACGGTGCCGATGGGAACACCGCTGAGCATCGCGAGGATGATCGACGCGCCGGCCATCGACAGGACGTACTGCGCCGCGTTGAACCACACCCGCGCGGGCGACTTGCGGGCGTACACGTCGGCCGCGACGCTCGCGACCGCGAGCACCACGCACGCGGCGAGCGGGCCGGCGTCCAACAGGACGGCGAACGAGAACGCGGTCGAGAGCGTCAGCTCGCCCTCGATGTCGCGCCGGAAGACGCGGACCCGGACGAACTCGCCGAGGAGCGCGAGCGCCGCGAGGCAGATCAGCGAGACATCGATGCGGTTCGCAAGGTCGTCGCCCTCGAGCAGGGCGAACAGCGCCACCGCCGAGAGGCTCGCGAGCGAGACGACGACGACGTAGCGCCGTAGCGCGGCAGCGGCGCGCGCGGGCTGGACCGGAGCGGACATGGGGCTGAGGCGCTAGCCCCAGGTCACCACTTTCGCCCCGACATGAGAACCAGCTCGGGGGTGCTCATCTGACCGGAATCGGCCCTGTTGCACATCCACTGGACCGGTCCGGACGGATGTTGGTCAGGCCGTCCTCAGAAGTGGTGCTTCAACCTCCATAGACGCGTGCGAGCGCCTCTGCGACGCAGACCGGCTTCTCGCCGCCGTCGATCTCGAACGTCTGCTTGACCTTGAACTGCACGCCGCCGGCGATGTCGTCCACGGACAGCAGCTCGGCGCGCATCCGCACCTTGGACTCGACCGGCACCGGCGCCGGGAAGCGGACCTTCTCGTAGCCGTAGTTGAGGCCGAAGGCCACGTTGTCGACGCTGAACATCTCGTACGAGAACTTCGGCCCAAGGCTGAGCGTGTAGAGGCCGTGCGCGATCGTGGAGCCGAAGGGCGTCTGCTTCGCGCGCTCAGGATCGACGTGGATGAACTGGTGGTCGTCGGTCGCCTCGGCGAACGCGTCG
>VAYD01000124.1 GCA_005883905.1 Actinomycetota bacterium | reverse complement strand
CGGGGCGGTTCCGCGCTGCCCCGCTCCTCGGTCCGCAGTGGTTTCAGGGGCGGCGCGAGACCGGGAATCTTGAGCTTGACCTTGCGCCCATCGCTCGTCGTGAGTTCTGGGGGCTTGGGATCGAGTGGCTCACCGGGAATCGGGCTCATGGACCCAGGCTACTCCTGGTTGGTCGGCTTCCCATGTCACGCCAGGTGACCAGGGCGTGGGCGTCGTAGTTGCTCGATCCGGGTAGTTCACCGATCGGTCGTCGTTCCGGACACGGAGGGGAGCCCGATGTTTGTACTGCTCAACGTCCGCCAGCTGCGGCGGAGCCGCCGGCTCCGGCGTCGGATCGGTTGGTACACGGCGGCCGCGTAGCCGCTACACGTCGTAGAGGAACGTGTACTCGGCCGAGTGGCCTGACTGCTCCCACTCGGCGAGGCAGTAGCGGTGGCGGGTGCCGTCGGCGCCGTCGACAGTGATCGTCTTCGGCGGCCGTCCCTCGACGGCGGCGACCGCGGTCGTCGTTCCCGCGAGCGGGCCGTCGGTCAGCACGCAGGCGATGGTGGGACCGAGGTCTTGGCGTGTGGAGTCGGTCATCGCTGGCGCCTTTCGGCCAGGCTACTCGCTCCGGGCCGAGGGCGATCCGCGTACAATCTGTGTCGACGGGCCGGGCAGCCGCTCGGCCAAAGCAGTGCTCCGCGCTACCGCAGTCGTTGCCTTCGAGCACCCTCCGCGTTTCGCAGCACACAGACCAGGAGGGCAGTACCGATGGCAACAGGAACCGTGAAGTGGTTCAGCGACGAGAAGGGGTTCGGCTTCATCACGCCGGACGACAGCGGCAAGGACCTGTTCGTCCACCACTCGTCGATCCAGGGCAGCGGCTTCAAGTCGCTCGCCGAAGGGGCGAAGGTCAGCTACGACAGCGAGCAGGGGCCGAAGGGTCCGGCAGCGGTCAACGTGCAGGCGATCTAGGCCGCGCGATGGCTTCGAGCGGCAAGAAGCGCACAACGATGGCCAAGCTGAATCGCGAGACCAAGCTCCGCGAGCGCAGAATGGAGAAGCAGGCGCGCAAGGACGCGCGCAAGCAGGCGGCCGCGGCTCCGCCCTCGCCCGAGGACGTGCAGGCGGAGCCGCCGCCTCCGGACGCCGGCTAGGCAGGAGGCGGTAGCCCGATGACGCCGTTCTTCGTCCCGGGCGCAACGCCGGGCCAGCCGACCCAGCAGGCGTACGACGACCTGCGCGGCTACGTCGAGACGCGGACGGGTCGCATGACCCGTACTGACGTGATCTGCGCCCTCAGCTGCCGTCGCGCGGGCGAGGACAGCGAGGCGCGCGTCGGCGAGCTCGACCCGTACTCGCGCGAGCTGGTGCTCGCGATCTTCGCCAACCGGGACGGCTACACAATCGTCTGGAACGGCGGGTATGCCGACATCACCCGGCGCCAGGCGTACGAGGCGATTCCGTTCGACTGACCTCCGGCATCACCCCATCCGGGTGATGCCGCCCGTGCACCGCGTCGCGACGCTGTAGGTCATGCACGCCACTGGGCAGATGGCTCGGCACCGCGTGGTCGTCGTCGGTGGAGGGTTCGGTGGGCTCCCCGCCTGCCGCCTGCTCGGGAGAAAGCCGGTCGACGTGACGCTGCTGGACCGGCGCAACCATCACCTCTTCCAGCCGCTGCTCTACCACGTCGCCACGGGGATTCTCTCCGAGGGCCAGATCGCGGTGCCGATCCGCCAGGCCCTGCACCGGCGCGAGAACGTGCGAGTGAAGCTCGCCGAGGTCACCGGCTTCGACCTCGAGCGCCGCGTCGTGATCGCGAAGCCTCCAGTGCACGATGCGGTGGAGGTTCCCTACGACAGTCTGATCGTCGCCGCCGGGGTCGGGCAGTCGTACTTCGGCCACGACGAGTTCGCGCTGTACGCGCCGGGCATGAAGACGATCGACGACGCGCTCGAGCTCCGCCGCCGGATCTTCGGCGCGTTCGAGGGGGCCGAGCTCGCCACCGACCCCGACAAGCGGGAGCAGTGGCTCACCGTCGTCATCGTCGGCGCCGGGCCCACCGGCGTGGAGCTGGCAGGCCAAGTGCGCGAGCTGGCCGTGCGAAGCCTCCGGCGGAACTTCCGCGCGTTTGACCCCGCGGCGGTGCGCGTCGTGCTGCTCGATGCGGGCAAGGAGCCGCTCGCAGCCTTCGGCGACCGGCTGTCAGGGCGCGCCAGCGCGATGCTCGAGAAGCTTGGCGTCGAACTTCGCATGGGCTCACGCGTCACCAACGTCGATGCGTTCGGCGTGGACGTGGAGACCGAGAACGGACAGGAACGCATCGCGGCCCGAACGGTGGTGTGGGCGGCCGGCGTGCAGGCCTCGCCACTGGCGAAGATGCTCGCGGACGCCTGCGGCGCGGACACGGACAGGAGCGGCCGGGTCGCGACCCTGCCGTACATGACCCTCCCGGGCCATCCCGAGGTCTTCGCGGTCGGCGACATGGTCACGCTGAACAACCTGCCCGGTGTCGCCGAGGTCGCGATGCAGGGCAGCCTCCACGCGGCGAACACGATCGTCCGCCGGCTGAGCGGCGAGAGCACCAAGCCCTTCAGGTATCGCGACCTGGGCACCGTGGCCTCCATCGGACGCTTCCGCGCGATCTGCAGCGTGCGACGCCTGCGGCTCAGCGGCTTCCCGGCCTGGGTGGTCTGGCTGTTCGTCCACCTTGCATTCCTGAACTCGTTCAGCAACCGCCTGGCGGCGGTGTGGCGGTGGTTCTGGGCCATGGTGGGCCGGACCCGGCACGAGCGGATCTTCAGCGTCACCCACACCGGGGGCGATCTCAGCGCTCCCGAGAGCGTGCGCGAGAAGATACGAGCCAGCCCGTTCCCTGCCATGCAGGACACTGGCGCGGGCCCGGACTGACGTTCAGTCCTGGCTCAACGCCACGCGCGCGCGCAGCGCCGCCTCCAGCCGCTCGAGGACGCGCTCGACCTCGGCCGCCGTCTCGTCGTCGATGCCGCCCTGCAGCGCGGCGTTCGCCGCGGCGCCGACGGCGCCGCGCGCGTCGCGGAGCTCCGCCAGGCGGTCGGCGAGCTGTTCGCGCCACGGCTCGAGCTCGGCGAGGCCCGCCTCCAAGGCGATGCGGAGTTGAAGCGCCGCCTCGCGGCGACGGCCGGCGTCGAGGTCGACGCGCGCGCGCAGCGCGAGCTCCTCGGCCGCCAGCGGAGCGTCGCGGGCGCCGAGCAGCGCCGCGAGGCGCTCCTGCGGGCGCAGGGCCGCGGCGTGCGCGGGGTGGGGAAGGTGCTCGCCTCCGTCCAGCGCCCGTGCGCGACCTCCTCACCCTCGCCGTAGCCCACGCGCGCCACAAGCGCCTGGGGGCGCGCGACCTCGCGGACGAACGCGTCGGCCGCCGCGGTGCGCTGCAGGTGCAGGACGCGATTGAGGACGACGAGCGCCTCGTCGATCTCGTCCTCGCCGGCGGCCTTCAGCCACGTCGCTGCCTCGCGCTCGTCCTCGAACGGCGCCGCGTGCACGAGCGTGGCGCGCGCAGTCGGGACGGGCATGGGCTCGGTGCCCGCGGGCCGCGGCCGGCGGTTGCCGAGCAGCCGCCGTTGCGGCGCGCCGAGCGTGGTGGTCACGAGGACGTGCTCGGGCTCACCCGCGTGACCACGCAGCACGTAGCGGCCGTCCGGCGGCCCCAGCGCCCACGGGAACTCCAGCTGGACGAATCCGAACAGCGTCGCGATGGCCCGCGAGACTACTCGCCGACGTGGGCTGTACTGGCGCGCTTGGGCGTCGCGACCCGGATCGCGTACTTCGACGGCTGCGTCAGCACGGTCGGGTTGTCGATCGCGCCGATGCGGTCGATCAGCTTGATCCACTGGCCGGGCTTCAGCACCGAGCCGAGCTGCTTGCCGAGCTTGGTGTTGGTGTCGTAGAGCGGCCGGAAGCCGACGTGGATGTGGTCGTAGTGGTCTGGCAGCGCGAGCGTGTTGTCCGCGCCGTCGAACGTCATCAGGGAGATGATCTGATGCGGCTTCATCGTCCCCTGCAGGGTCAGCAGACGCCGGATCGTGATGTCCGTGATCGAGCCGGGGCCCTGGTGCCCGACGATCGGGATGCCGTTGATCGCCGCGATGTCGACCGCATCACCCGTCGAGTGCTCGGAGATGTTGCCCGACGTGGTGTAGAGGCTGTGGCCGCACTTGAGAGCGGAGACCGTCGGCTTCAGACCGGAAGCCGACAGGAACTCGAGCGTCGCCAGCACGCGGCGGTCGATCTGGCCCGAGGTGATGTCGCGGCGGCCGCACTCGTAGATCTCGACGCGCGGGTCGTCGAGCACGCGGCGCTGCAGCGCCTCCTTGCTCATCAGCAGGATCTGGCCGACCGTCGGGTCCTTGGCGTCGGCGCCGAAGAACGGGTTCTTGCCGGCGGCGCGGTAGATCGCGGTCGACTCGAGCAGCTTCCAGCCGTCGAGGATCGGCTTCGGGTCGATGCGCGGCGCGCCGCGGCCGGCCGGCCGGATCTCGAACAACACGTGCGGGGCGAGCGTCGGCGACGTGCGGCCGATGCGGCCGAGGATCGTGCCGGCGATCACTCGCGAGCCCTTCTTGAGCGCCTTGAGCGTCACGTCGTCGCGGTGCAGCCCGAAGACCTCGGTGAAGTAGTTCTTGTAGGAGGTGAAGTTCGCGCCGGAGTTGAGAATCTGCTCCTCGCCGCCGTTCCTGTAGGCCTCCGGGCGCTTGGGGTTGGCGAACAGGCGCTCCTTGGCGACCGTGACCTTCGGCGTGGTCTGCGCCGCGGCGGGCGTGCGGGTCGCGGCGGGCTGCTTGGCCGCGACGGCCTTGCTGCGCGGCTGCGTGCCGGCGCTGGCGGCCTGCGTGGGCTTCGGGTCGTTGTGCGGGAGCTTGAGCTCCTTGGCGATCGTGGCCTTGCTGACCGTCTTGGGCTTCGGCACCGGGTAGGCCTGCGCGACCGACTTCAGGTGCCCGTACGTGTACGTGTTGCCGTAGACGTCGCGCAGCTTGATGTAGCGGCCGAGGCGTTTGGTCGCGCCGAGGCCCACGATCTGCCCGTCCTGCGTGGCGATCACCGGCGAGCCGGCCTTCGCGAAGATCTTGATGCCGCGGCGCGTCGAGGAGCTGTCGACCGGGATCGCGGCGTTGTGGCCCTTGGCGATCCGCGCGCGGGCCTCGGCCTCGGAGATGTCGTCGGCGTAGCGGGCCTTGGCGTGGACCGGGAAGTGGCCCTGCGTCAGGCCGGTGAGCGAGCCGACCAGGTCGGCCGGCAGGCCGCCGATCAGGCGCGCGCGCATGAGGACGCTCTGCACGTACCAGTCGGCGTGGTTGTACGCGAAGACGGCGCGGGTGATGTCGGTGGCGGCCCCGGCGGCCTTGAGGTAGCGCGCGGCGGCGAAGATCGCGTCGACCGGGTTGTAGGGGTCCTTGACGCCGTCGTGGTTGGCATCGACGCCGTAGCGCTTCCACGTCGACGGCATGAACTGCATCCAGCCGAGCGCGCCGGCGGACGAGACGTTGAGGTTGCGGCCGTAGTCGGTCTCGATCTCGTTGATCGCCGCGAGGACCTCCCAGCGCACGCCGTACTCGATGCCGGCGGCCTGGTAGATCGGGAGCAGGAACGGCGGGATCCGGAACTTCTCGATGAAGAAGTTCGGGACGCCGATCGGGGCCGGGCCGGGGATCGCCACCGACAGCGTCGGGTTTGTGGTCGTCGGCACACCCTGCGCGGTGCGGTCCTTGGCGGCCTGCTCCTTGGCCTTCTTGACCGAGTCGTCGACGAGCGTCTTGGTCTTACCCACAGCTTGAGGCTTCGGGGTCTTGCTCTCCTGCGTCGACTGCTGCTGCTGCTGGCCGCCCTGGGGCTGTGCGGCGGCTGGCGCGGTCGGCGTCGACTGCTGCGTGGACGGAGGCGCGGGCGTCGAGCCGGTGTCCTGCGTCGAGGTCGTCGTCGGGGGCGGCGGCGTGTCGGACACCGAGACGACCGGCGTGCTCACGGTCGGCACGGGGATCTGGTCGGCCGGCGTCCCCGGCGGGGCGGTGACGGTGACCGGGACGGTCTCGCCCGTCACCAGCGTCACATAGACCGTGCGCTCCTGGGCACCCGCGGGGAGGATCGTGTTTCCGAACCCGGCTGCCAACAGCCCGGCCACGACCAACCCAATGAGCAGCTTGCGCGTGTGCATGAAGTGCGGCTTGTCCTCCCGCCGATCTGCCCCGCGCAAGGCCCGGGAGCGACCAGCAGTGACCCTAGCACTGTGCCTGGGGGCCGAGCGCCGGAACCTACGTGGTTGTCTGGAGGAATGCAAAGGCGAACCGGTGGGGTGGACGTCCACCGTTAACAACGCGCGCGATGGCCGAAACTTGCCCTCTGCATCGGCCGCGAAACCCGCTTGCTTGACCCCTGCGTGGTTCGTCTTGAGCAAGAATGCGCCTTCTAACCCTAAACTACAGCCTTAGGCACGGCTCGTTTGGGCCGCTGTGAGTAGCCTTCCGGCCATGTCAGACACCGCCGCCAGCGAAGGCATCCGCCGCAAGGGCGAGGACGCCCTCGGCAAGCTCGCGCAGGACCTCCTCGAGAACCCGCTCGTCCACGGCGCGCTCGCGCGCGCGTTCGAGGCCAGGGAGAAGGCCGCCCAGGCGCAGGAGGTGGCGATGGGAGCGCTCAACCTGCCCTCGGCCGCCGACCTCGAGCGCCTGACGCGCCGCGTGCGCTCGCTCTCGCAGCGGCTGGAGGGCATCGAGGACGGGGTCGACCGCCTCGACCAGCACCTCGCCGACCTCGGCGGCAGCGGGGCGCTGGACAAGCGGCTGGATGCGATTCAGGAGCGACTGGACGCGATCGCCGCGGACCTGGCGGCGTTCAAGGCTCCACAGGCCTAGGCGCCGGCGTCAGGAACGCCGCGCCCATCACGAGGCAGAAGGCGCAGAGCCTCACCACGACCGCCAGTGCGCCGTCCGGCAACGGCTCGCCGAACACGACCAGACCCGACGCGATCGTCGTGAGGTTCGCCGCCGCCGACGTGGCCGCGATGACCGGCACTGCCTCGCCCACCTGCAGCGAGCGGGCCGACACCACCATCCCGACCAGCGAGAGCACCAGGATCACGAACGCGAGCGGGTTGACGAGGACGCCGACCCCGTCGGCGCCGAGGTGATCGGACAGCGCTTTGATCGCGACGTCGGACGCGCCCCACTGCAGCCCGGCCGCAACGGCGAGCGCCAGGCCGGTCGCGTCGCCGCGCACGTGGGCGAGCCACATGAGCGCCAGCGACACGCTCACGAGCACGACGTCGTAGGCAGCCAGCGTCGAACCCGTGTAGGCCGAGTGCTTGTCGTCGCCGGTGTGGCCGACGGTCGCCGCCAGGAACGCCAGGCCGGCGGCGCACAGCGCCACGCCGATCCATTCGCGCCGCGACACCTCGATCCCGAACAGCCGCTCGGCCATCACGGTCAGCAGCACCAGCCCGCCGGCGATGACCGACTGCACGAGCGAGATCGGGGCGAGCGCCAGGGCCGACACGTGGAACCCCCACGACCCCATCGCGACCACGATGCCCAGGACGAACCAGCGGTTGGAGAAGAGCAGCCGGACGGCGCGCAGCGGCCGGCGCCACTCGATCGTCTCGATGGCGGCCGCGCCGCGCTGCTTGTAGAGGAACCCGAGCAGCGACACGAACGCCGTCGCGAGCGCGAGCAGGAGCCCGATCTGCACCGAGGCCTTCACTGCGTCAGCGCCTCGACCGCCACGGTCCCGAGCTTCTCGCCGATCGCCACCAGCCCCTCGTGGTCGACCCGCTCGCGACCGCCG
>VAYD01000548.1:2372-2794 GCA_005883905.1 Actinomycetota bacterium | reverse complement strand
CCGCTCACGCTCGCCGCCGGCGGATTTCCGCCCGACAGGGTCGCGACGCCGGCCGACGAGGTGCCCGAGCCGCCGCCGCCCCAGTACGCCGAAGCGGGCGCGGCCTGCAGCGCCAGCACCACCAGCAGCGCGGGCAGCCGGTGCCTCACGGCCTGCTCCTCGCGTGGGCCGCCGCGCGGTACGCCCGGGCTCGGAAGACCAGCCGCAGCTTCGCCCCCTTGCAGCCGTCCTGGTTGACCTGAGGCAGGTCGACCATCGAGACCGTCGGCATCGCCACGACCCCGAGCGCCGTCAGCGACCAGCTGTGCACAGGCCAGCGCAGGTGGCCCGGCCAGCCGGGGACGTAGAACGTTCCCGGCGGGAGCTTGATCGGATACACGCCCGGCGGCAGCTGCGTCACGGCAAAGTCGCGTGCCGTGGAG
>VAYD01000548.1:514-2337 GCA_005883905.1 Actinomycetota bacterium | reverse complement strand
GTCGAAGCGAACGGGCACCGGCTCCGTGTCGCCCGGCGTCAGCGGCCGGGCCAGCCGGCCGTAGATGTCGAAGCGGCGGTGGACGTGGACCGGCTTGTTCGCGGATGCCCGGATCGAGGCCTTGACCACCGAGACGGCGATCAGACCGGCAGCCGCCAGCAGCAGCGCCGTCCTGGCGCGCATGCGGCGCGAACGTGACCTGGGCAACGCCCTCATGGGATCGCGAGGACCGTGGTCGCGGGGGATCACCGTGGGGCGGCCGGCGATGGCCGCCCCACGATGCGCGTCCGTCTGTGGTCTGGCTAGGCGATCGTGTAAGCCAGGTTCACCGTGACGCCCTTGCAGGCATCCTGGTTGGCCGGCTTGTTGTTGAACTTGATCGTCGCGCCGGTGAACGACCCGACGCCGCTGCCCGTGGGCACCTGGGCGTTGACGTTCATCGTCGTGCTGCCGAGCGTGAAGTCCGACGCGTCGCAGCCGACCGCCGGCGAGCCGCCGGACGTGACGTAGACCGGCCCGGAGTTCGGGTTGTCGAAGTTGCCCGAGATGGTCTGGGCGCTGTCGCCCGGGTACATCGCGGACAGCGACGTGGTCTGGTTGGCCGTCAGGCCGCTCACGCCGTTTGCGGCAGCGCCCGAGCCAGTACCGGAGCCGCCGCCGGTCCAGAACGCGAACGCGATGCCGGCAACAGCGAGAGAGAGAGCGACGCCGAGCAGCATCAGCCCGCGGCGCTTCGTGAACTTCGACATGCAGCAACCTCCGGTGGGGAAACGAATGAGGACCCGTCTGCCACGGAATGTCCGAGGCCGGACAACCAGTCGGCCATTCGTTCACGGCTACTTTCCTGCATATTGCGCATTGCGCAGGTTTTGGCAGGCCCGGTGAGGCTAGAGCTGCTCGCAGGCCTGCAGCTTTGCCTGCTGCGCGGCGGCCAGCAGCGCAGCGCGCGCCTGGCCGGCCTTCACGTTGATCTGCTGCATCGCGGTGCTCTTCGGGTTCGTCGTGAGCGCCTGTTCCTGCAACTTGAGCGTCTCGCCGAGCCGCGTGACGATCACCGAGTGCGGCGCCTTCAGGTCGCTCGGCGGGTCGAGCGCCTTGAACCTGCGCAGCGCGTCGGTGTTGATCGCGATCGTCGACCGCGCGACGGACTTGAGCTCCTCGAGGTTGGACGCTGCCGGCAGCCGGTCGCGCTGCGACCTGATCGAGGCGCAGATCGCGTCGGCCTTCTGGCGGTACTCCTTGTCCGACATGCCGCTCGACCCGCAGCCCGCGAGGGCGAGCAGGCCGGCGGCGATCGCCAGCAGCTTCACTCGTCGCCGCCCTTGTCGAGGTGCAGCCGGTAGTACAGGTCACGCCCGCCGTAGCGGTCGTTGACGAACCCGAGCCTCTCGTAGAGGCCCCGCGCCGCCGTGTTGTTCTCGTTGGTGTCGAGCTCCATGCGCCGGCACCCACGCTCGCGCGCCCGCTCGATCGCTCCCTCGACGAGCGCGCGGCCGAGTCCTGACCGCCGCGCGTCGTCGGCGACGAACAGGTCCTCGAGCAGGCAGTCGAACCCTGCCCGCCAGATGCCCCACCGGTAGCGCAGCTGCACGACGCCCGCGGGCGGCGCGTCGTCGTGCGGCGCGCCGATCAGGAACTCCGAGTCGCGGTCGTCGAGCAGCCGCTCGACGCCCGCGAGGAACGCGTTGTCGGACGGCCAATCGATCCCGAGATGGTTGCGGAACGCCACCATGAGCCGGGCGACCGTCTCGGCGTCTCGATGTTCGGCAAGCCAGACCCGCGGAGTCACAAGGGCGCGGAGGCTACCCAAGCTCGCGCGTCAG
>VAYD01000548.1:0-503 GCA_005883905.1 Actinomycetota bacterium | reverse complement strand
TGCCGAGCTTGATGTGCTCGTAGCCGCGGATCATGTCCGGCAGCCCCGCGATCTCCGCCACGGTCGAGTGCGTCGAGGGGTCGAGATGCACGAGCGCGTGGTCGACCAGGCCCTCGTACTCGCCGATGAGCTTGCGCTCGACGCGCCGCACCTGGGCGAAGTGGAACGGGTCCACCGGCTTGCCGCGCAGCCACTTGAGCGAGCGCAGCATGCGGAAGCCGGGGCGCATCAGCCAGGCGGGGATGTGCAGCTTGTGCTTGAGGCCCATGGCGCGCAGCAGCGGCGGGTGCAGCAGGTACTTCACCCGGCCTTCGGGCTTCGGACCGAGCAGGTGCAGCCGCGCGACCTCGTACTCGTCCTTGTAGGCCATGAGCTTGTAGAGGTTGCGCGCGTACAGCTCGGCGACCGCGGTCTCGCCCGGCGCACCGCGCTCGGCCTCGAGCCGCGCGACCTCGGCGACCTTCTCGGCGTAGCCGCGCGCGTAAGGCTCGTTCTGGTAGCCG
>VAYD01000123.1 GCA_005883905.1 Actinomycetota bacterium | reverse complement strand
GACGAGGAGGCGGTGGCGATCGCCAACGACAGCGAGTACGGGCTGTCAGCCGGCGTGTGGAGCCGCGACAAGGAGCGCGCCCTGCGCGTCGCGCGGCAACTCGAGTCCGGAACGGTGTGGATCAACGACTGGCACATGGTCAATGCCATGTATCCGTTTGGCGGCTTCAAGCAGAGTGGCATCGGTCGTGAACTCGGCCCGGACGCGCTCGGCGAGTACGTCGAATCGAAGTTCGTGCACATCGACATGACGAACGATCGGTCTCGGCGCGCCTACGCGGCCGTCGTGTCTGCGCCGGTCGAGTGACCCCAGGAGGCGGACGCGTTCGAGCAGGCCGCGTCGGCGCTCGCGCGGGCCGCCGACGTCGTGGCGACCCAGGCGACGCTCTTCGAACGAGCGGGCGAATCGCTGGATTCACCCCTCGCGACACTCAGATCTCCAAGATCGAGTGCTCGGTCCTGCTGCTCTGCGGCTCGCGCGACCGCGTGGTCCCGCACACCGGCGCTTAGATCCTGCACACCCTTGCCGACCGCGATCGCGGAGGCGACTGACGCACGTTGCCTTCGCGCTGTGGCGCGCCCGCGCTGGTGCGGCCAGTGCGAGGACGTGCTCGGCCGGCCGATCAAGGAGCGCCGTTTCGAGCTGGAGGCCGCGCTGCGCCTGCGCGACGGGGTGCATCTCGCGGTCCGCCCGGACGACGACACGTCCTGAGTCACTCGAAGACGAGCGGCACGCCGCGCGGGAACCGGCCGCGCGCCTCCTCGTCCATCGCCACCCAGCGCTGCGCGGAGTCGCACCACACGTCCATCTCCGGGACGAGGTCGGCGGCGTTGTCGAGTGTGCCCGCCTTGATGAAGGCGAGGTCTGGCGTCATGTCCGGCAGCGAGACGATCGGCGAGCCGCAGCGCGGGCAGAACTGGCGCTTGACCTCGAGCTCGGTGTCGGTGCCGATCGTGACGTGGGTCGCGAGCTCGCCGTCGATGTGCAGCGCCTCACGCGGCACGGCGACGAGGATCGAGAATGCGCTGCCGGTCTGGCGCTGGCAGTCGGTGCAGTGGCAGTTGGCCGTGATCGTCGGCTCGGCGTTGGTGCGGTAGCGCACCGCGCCGCACAGGCAGTGTCCGGTCATCGTCATGTCCTGACGACGAGCGCGCCGGCAGCGGTCATCTTCTGGGCGATCGCCCGGCCGAGGCCGCTGCCACCGGCCGACGCCAGGGCGATGCGACCGTCGAGAAGGTCGGGCGCGAAGACGGGTGAGCTCACGGCAGCACCACGACCGGCTTGACGACCGTGCCCGCCGCGGCGGCGGCGAGCGCGTCGTTGATCGCTTCGAACGGGAAGGTCTCGATTAGGCGGTCGAACGGGAAGCGCCCGGCCTGCCATAGCGCGATCAGCTGGGGGATGAACCGCTGGGGGTCGGCGTCACCCTCGATCACCCCGGTCAGGGTCCGGCCGATCAACAGGTGCCCCTGGTCGATCGTGATCTCGTTCTCCAGGGCCTGCAGGCCAAGCGTCGCGCAGGTGCCCGGCGACTTGAGGACCTCCAGCGCCTGGCGCACCACCGCTCCCGCACCGACGGCCTCGAGGGAGAAGTCCAGACCCGGACCGGGCGCGACCGCCAGGATGTCCCAGACGAGGTCGTCGCTGGCGCCCGGGTCGAACGTGTGCGTGGCGCCGAGCTCGCGCGCGAGCGCGAGCCGCTCGGGCTTGACGTCGACCGCAACGATCGGATCGCAGCCGGCGGCCTTCGCGGCCATCACCGCTGCGAGGCCGACGGTGCCGATGCCGAACACCGCGATGCTCTGTCCCGCCCGGGGGCGCAGGACGTTGAAGACAGCGCCGGCGCCGGTCTGCAGCCCACAGCCCAGCGGACCGAGTAGCTCGATCGGCAGCGTCGCATCGACCTTGACGGCGTTGCGGGCGCTCGCGAGGGCGTACGTCGCAAACGACGACTGGCCGAACCAGCTGCCGTGCACGTCGCTGCCGTCCTGGCGCATCGTCGCGCTGCCGTCCAACCGCGTGCCGAAGTAGTTCAGCGGCGCGAACAGCTCGCAGTAGGCGGGGTGCCCTGAGTTGCAGGGCGGGCACTCACCGCAGGAGTCGAAGGTCAGTACGACGTGGTCGCCGGGCGCGACACTGGTGACGTCGGGCCCGACGGCCTCGACGACTCCCGCGCCCTCGTGGCCGAGCACCGCGGGCAGCGGCAGCGGCACGCCGCCCGCGTGCGCGGTGAGGTCGGTGTGGCAGATGCCGACGCCGCGGATGCGGACGAGCACCTCGCTGCCGGCCGGTTCGGGAAGCTCGACCTCCTCCAGCGGCAGCGGCGCGTCCAGTTCGCGCAGCAGCGCCGCAGTCGCCCTCATGTCTCCTCCGTCGGGACGAGCATGTCGTAGACCCGGCGGTCGCGGCGACCGGAGAGGTCGAGGTGGATGAACTTCGCCTCGGTGTACTCGTCGAGGGCGTGCGGGCCGAGCTCACGACCGAGGCCTGACTGCTTGTAGCCGCCGAAGGGATACTCGCAGCTGACCATGTGCCAGTCGTTGACCCAGACGGTTCCGGCCTCGAGCCGCTCGGCGACCTCCAGGGCACGCTCGTTGTCGGCGCTCCAGACGCCTGCCGAGAGGCCGTACTCGGTGTCGTTGGCGATCCGGATTGCCTCCTCGACCGTGTCGTACTTCAGCACGCTGATGACGGGCCCGAAGATCTCCTCGCGCGCGATCGTCATGTCGTTGGTCACGCCGGTGAAGATCGTCGGCTGCACCCAGTAACCCTTGTCGCGGTCCGGCGTGCGACCGCCGAGCGCGACGGTCGCGCCTTCCCGCTTGCCCTGCTCGATGTAGCCGAGGATGCGGTCGCGCTGCTCGGCGCTGATCACTGGCCCGATGTCGGTGCCGAAGTCGGCGGGGTCGCCGACGACCATGTTCGACGCACGCGCGACCATCCGGTCGACGAACTCGTCGTGCAGCGACGCAGGGAGCAACAGCCGGGTGCCCGACTCGCATGCCTGGCCCGAGTACAGGTAGCAGGCGAACAGCGCTGCATCGACCGCTGTCTCCAGGTCGGCGTCGTCGAGGACGACGTTCGGGCCCTTCCCGCCGAGCTCGAGCGTCACGCGCTTGACGTTGCCTGCGGCGGTGCGCATGATCTCGCGCCCGACGGCGGTCGAGCCGGTGAAGGCGATCTTGCGCACGTCGGGGTGGGCGGCGAGGTGCGCGCCGACCTCCTCGCCCTCACCGGTGACGACGTTGAGGACACCCGCGGGCAGCCCGCACTCCTCGGCGATCCGCGCGAGCGCCAGCAGTGTCAGCGGCGTCTTCTCGTCGGGCTTGAGGACGATCGTGTTGCCCGCGGCCAGCGCCGGCCCGAGCTTCCAGACCGCCAGCAGCAGCGGGAAGTTCCACGGCACGATGCCCGCGCAGACGCCGATCGGCTCGCGCCTCACCCGGCCGGCCGCAAGCGTCGGGTAGCTCAGCGTCGGGCCGCTGTGCTGGAAGGCGTAGGTGCGGCAGAGGTCGGCGAAGTACTGCAGGTGCGAGATGGAGTAGCCGATGTGAAACGCCATCGCCTGCCTGATCGTCGCCCCGTTCTCGGCGACCTGCAGCGCGCACAGCTCGTCCATCTGCTCGGACATCCGCGCGCAGATCGCGTCGAGCACGTCGGCGCGCTCGGCGGGCGGCAGCGTGCGCCACTCGCCGCGCTCGTGTGCGGCCTTGGCGGCGGCGACCGCGTCGTCGGCGTGCGCGACGGAGCCCTTCGCCGCCGTCGCGAACACTTCCTCCGTAGCAGGGTTGACGATCTCGTAGAGCGCGTCGGTGTCGACGGCCTCGCCGCTGATGCGCAGCGGATAATGGGTGACTGATGCGGTGGCCATGCCGAGTCCTCAGGCGACGAGCGCCGCGTCCTTCTCGGCGCACATCTCCTTGTACATCGGGAACAGCGGCTTCGTCAGCGGCACCATCTTGAGGATCGTCGTGACGGGACCCTTGGCCTTGACCTGGCCCTTGGCGAGGCCGACCGCGACGTTGTACTCGCCGCGCCAGTATTTGTTGGCAGTGTCGGCGGCCATCGACATCCGCACGTCGGGCTGGATGTCGGTTTCGCCCTCGATGACCTCGATGTGCGGCTCGACCATCCGCACCGTCAACGTCGCGCTGGGGTTGGTGTACTCGAGGCGCAGCGTGATCCCCGACGCGCGCAGCGCCTGCCCAACCTCGGGGTGCTCGTCGGCGGCGCGAAAGACGCCGCCGAGATAGCGGTACGCGTCCTCGGCATCCTTGAAGTAGCTCATGGCGCGAAGGTACGGCGGTTCGCGAAGGCGGGCTTGTGGCTCGTGGACAACCGGGCGCCCCTCAGCTGTAGAGCGCATCCATCTGCGCGGCGCATTGCTCGGCGATCGGCTCACGCTTGAGTTGCTCGTCGGCGTCAGCGCGTCGTCGCCGGGCGGCCACTCCTCGGGCACGATCGCGAAGCGCTTGAACTGGCAGGACGACACACGCGCCTCACTACCGAGGTCCGCGCCTGGCTCGAAGCCAACCACGGGCGCCCTCCAGCGGCTCGCCTACAGGTCGCCGGCCGCCGCTTCCGGCTGACGGGCAAGCAGGTCCGCTTCGCCTT
>VAYD01000122.1 GCA_005883905.1 Actinomycetota bacterium | reverse complement strand
GGGGCGACCGCGAGGACCAGCCCCCACGGGTCGATGATCATGCTGCGCCCGCCGGACCTGTTGTGCGGCGGGTGCTCGCCGATCTGGTTGGGGGCGATGACGAAGGCCTGGTTCTCGATCGCGCGCGCCCTCAGCAGGACCTCCCAGTGGTCGCGCGTCGTGGCGAGCGTGAACGCCGCGGGCACGGCGAGGATGCGCGCGCCCTGCATCGTCAGCCCGCGGTAGAGCTCCGGGAAGCGCAGGTCGTAGCAGATGGTCATCCCGATCTCGACGCCGTCCGCGGTCCTGCTCAGGACGGGCACGGCGCCCGGCGCCTCGTGCTCGGACTCGGCGTAGCGGGTGCCGTCGACCTCGACGTCGAACAGGTGCAGCTTGCGGTAGACCGCCGCGATCTCGCCGTCCGGGTCGACGTGCACCGACGTGTTGCGCAGCTTCTCCTCGCCCTCGACGCGCTCGGCGATCGAGCCGGCGATCAGGTCGACGCCGAGCTCGCGCGCGATCCGCTGCGCCCATGCAATCGCCTCGCCGTCGAGCGGCTGCGCGCCGGCGCGCAGGTCCGCCCCGGTTCCGAGGACCGACCACTTCTCCGGCAGCACGATCAGCTGCGCGCCGTCCGCGGCTGCGGCCCGGACGTGACGGTCCGCAACCTCGAGGTTGCGTTCGACGTCGTTGGTCGAGTTGATCTGGATCGCGGCAGCGCGCATTGACTGACGAGTCAATCGTGTCCTGGCAGCATACCCGCGCATGGACGTTCCCGACGCGTTTCACGCGCCGCTCAAGGGTGGGCGGCCGCTCAAGCGGTGGCGGTACGTGGGCGTGTTCGGCGATGACGTGATGGCCTGCTTCGGGGTCGTGCGGATCGGCGTGCTGCCGCAGGCGTTCTGGGCGGTGCTCGACGGCGGAGGGCTGCGCGAGCGCACGCGCTTTCGCCCGGCGGCGGTGGACCTCCGTGATGGAGTGGTTCAGGTGCGCGACGTGGCCGATCTCGTGGTCGAGCCCGCCGGTGAGGCGATCGAGGTGACCAACTGGCACGGCGCGCAGCGGATCTGGACGCGCAAGACGCCCGCGCGCGTGCGCGGGTGGCTGGCCGGTCGCACGGTGGACCTGCCGGCGCTGGTCGACGACTCGGCGGGCTACCACGCGCGCGTCACCGAATGGGAGTGGGCCGCCGGCGCGGGCACGTCGGTGGACGGCCGCGACGTCCGCTGGAACCTCGTCACCGGCCTCCACGACGGCGCGACCGGCTCGGAACGGCGCGTGTGGGTCGACGGCGTCGCGCACGAGGTCGGCCCGGTCACCTTCTCGCAGCCGCTCGACGAGGTGCGCTTCGCCGAGGGCGGCGCGCTGCGCTTCACGGCGCGCGCCGAGCGCGCGCGCCACGACGAGCTGCTGCTGTTCGCCTCGGACTACCGCCAGCCGTTCGGCACAGCATCCGGGACGCTGCCGGGCGGGATCGAGCTCGCATCAGGCGCCGGCGTCATGGAGCGCCATCGCGCGCGCTGGTAGCTCAGCCGCGCTGGCGCCGCAGCTCGGCCAGCAGCAGCTTCGAGTGCATCGCGCCGATCAGCTCGCGCAGCGGCTCCGCGCCCGCGGCGATGATCTCGACCGCGCGATCGACGGTCACCTCGCCGGCGACGCGTTCGAGGAGGACGCGGACCTCCTGCTCGACCAGCGGCGTCAGCGCCTCCTGGTAGCGCAGCGTGTCGTAGACCGTGAAGCCGAGCGCCTCGTCGTAGCCACCCGCGCGGAAGCGGCTGATCGCCTCGATGATCATCAGGTCGTCGCCGTCGTAGCCCCTGGCAGTCGGCGTCAGCACGCCGATGTCCTTCAGGCGGTCCAGGACGTTCTGCGGGATCGCGTAGCGGCGGCGCGCCTCGGCGGCGCTGACGCGCTCGTCGTCGCGGTCGGCCGCGGCCCGCTCGAGCGCATCCTTGATCGCCCGCAGCGGCATGTAGCGCTCCTCCTGTAGCCGCTTGATCGTGCGGATCCGGTCGACGTAGTCGGGCGGGTAGTAGGCCATGTTGCGCGACGTGCGCACGACGTCGTCGCCCTGGCCGAGAAGGCCCTCGCGCAGGTAGTGCTTGATCGTTCCGGCCGAGACGCCGGAGCGCTCAGCGAGCTCGCTCATCTTGAGGAGGTCCGCGCGATCCATCAGGACAGGAAGCTCCCGCGCGCGCCCGCGCCCGCCGGCCCGGCGACCGCGCCGGAGTCCTCCAGCGCCGTGATCTCCTCCGGGCTGTAGCCCGCGGCCTCGAGCACCTCGGCGGTGTGCTCGCCGAGTGCCGGCCCGGGCCGCCGGCCGGCGTCGCCGGGGGTCGCGCTCAGCTTGACGGGCACGCCGAGCAGGCGGACGATCCCGGTTGCGCCAGGCTGGTCGTGCTCGACGACCATCTCGCGCGCGCGGACCAGATCCGAGCTCAGCGCCTCGTCGAGGTCCAGTACCGGCTCCAGGCAGCAGTCGTGCTCGCCGGCGAATGCCTCCCATTGCGCGCGCGTGCGCTCCATGAAGATCGACTGCACCTCGACGTGCGCGGCCGAGCCGGGTCCCTCGAACTGCTTGTCGATCAGGTCCTCGCGGCCCACGCCACGGCACCACGCCTGCCAGAACTTCGGCTCGAGCGCGCCGAGCGTGACCCAGCCGTCGGCGCACTGGTACGGGCGGTAGCAGACGAGCGAGCCCGCGAGCTCGAGGCCGCCGCGCTGCGGCACGGTGCCGTCGGCGAAGTGGCGCGCGGCGACCATTGCGAGCCAGGAGAGCGCGCCGTCGGCCATCGAGACGTCGACGATCTGGCCCGCGCCGGTCGCGTCGCGGTGGCGCAGCGCCGCGAGGATGCCGAACGCGCCCATCAGCGCGCCGCCGCCGATGTCGGCGATCTGCCCCGCGGCCTGGATCGGCGGGCCGCCCGGCTCGCCCGTCAGGCCGAGCAGGCCGACGAGCCCGAGGTAGTTCATGTCGTGGCCCGAGCGCTCGCGCAGCGGGCCGTCCTGGCCGTAGCCGGTGATCGCGCAGATGACGAGGCCGGGGTTCGCCTCGCGCAGCACGTCGTAGCCGACGCCGAGACGATCGAGCACGCCGGGGCGGAACGATTCGAGCAGGACGTCGGCGTCGCGCGCCAGGCGCAGGAGCACCTCGCGCCCGTGCTCGGTCTTCAGGTCGATGCGGATCGAGCGCTTGTTGCGGTTGAGCGCGAGGAACAGGGCCGACTTGGCGCTCTCGTCGGCGCCCTCGTAGTAGGGCGGCGACCAGCGCACGTAGTCGCCCATGCCGGTGTCCTCGACCTTGATGACGTCGGCGCCGAAGTCGGCGAGCAGCAGCGAGCAGAAGCCGCCCGGCAGCAGGCGGCTGAGGTCGAGGACCCTGACGCCTTCGAGCGGCAGGCTCATGCAGCGGCCCTCGTAGGGACGCCGAGCAGCGCGCGCGCCTCCTCGACTGTCGCGGGACGCCGTCCGGCGTCGACCGCCATCTGGCGGGCCTTCGCGATGAGGTCGCCGTTGGACCGGGCCATCTCGCCGTCGGGCAGGTAGAAGTTGTCCTCCAGCCCGACGCGGATCGAGCCGCCGAGCGTCAGCGCCGCGGCGACCATCGGCCACTGCACGCGCGAGATCCCGATCACGCCCCAGTGCGCCTGCACGCCCTCCGGCAGGTTGTCGGCCATCACCGCGAGGTTGCGCGCCGTCGGCGGCACGCCGCCCGTCACGCCCATGACGAAGTCCACGTGCAGCGGCGGCTCGAGCACGCCCATGTCGAGCAGCGGCGCCAGCGAGCCGACGTGGCCGACGTCGAAGCACTCGTGCTCGGGCTTGATCCCGAGTTCCTTCATCACGGTCAGGAACTCGATGATCTCGTCGAATGGGTTCGCGAAGACCGCGCTGAAGACGAAGCTCTTGCGGCGCTCGGAGTACTTCGCATAGTTCATCGAGCCCATGTTCAGCGCGGCCACCTCGGGTCGCACCGCGCGCAGGTACGCGATGCGCTTCTCCACCGTCACGCCCATCGCGCCCGTGGAGAAGTTGACGATCGCCGCGTCTCCGACCTCCGCGCGGATCGCATCGGAGATCGCCTGGAAGTCCTCGATCTCGTAGCTCGGCGTGCCATCGGGCGTGCGCGCGTGGATGTGGATGTGGACGCCGCCCTCGTCCACGATCCGCCGCGCCTCGGCCGCGTACTCCTCCGGCGTGTACGGGATCGCAGGGCACTGGTCGCGGTTGGCCAGCGACCCGGAGATCGAGCAGGTGATGACGACGGGATCGTCGAGCGCCATGGAGTCCTCAGTAGGCAGTGGTAAGTGTCACTTTCGGCCCGCGAAGCGTCAACCGACGGTCAAGTCGAGGCGCGGTGCGGTCGATCACCGTGACGGTGCGCCGTTCGCGAGATCTCCGGCTGTCGAACGCCGGCCCAGCCGCCCTGCTTGCCGGCGCGGTCGCACTGCCCCTGGCGCTGCTGGTCGGGTTCGGCGCGCATGAGGCCGACGACCTCTACGTCACGCACATGGTCGCGGTCGGCGCGACCATGCTGATCGCCGCCGTCGCCGCCTTCTTGCTCACGCGCGCGGGGACGCGCCGCGGCGACGTGCGCGCGGTGGCCGTCGGGACGGCGTTCGCTGCGATGGCCGCGCTGCTGCTGATCCACGCGCTCGCGACGCCCGAGGTCTTCCTCGGCGAGGAGCAGACCGGGCTGCTGGCGTTCGCCGGCGGCGCGACGCTCCCGGTTGGCGCCGCGATCCTGTGCCTCGCCGCCCATCCGCGGCTGCGCGGGCAGGAGGGCCTCGGCCTGCTGCGCCGCATGCAGTTCGCGATCGTGGCGTGGATCCTCTTCCTCGGCGCGCTCGGGTTCGCCGACCCCGCGCTCGT
>VAYD01000121.1 GCA_005883905.1 Actinomycetota bacterium | reverse complement strand
GGCGGTGGCGAGCCGCCCGGTGAGTCCGCCGGCGACGTCCTCGACGTACGCGTGCAGGTCACGGAAGCCGCGCTCGAGCTGTGCGCCCTGCTCGACCAGGTCGCGGCGGTCCTTGCCTCCGAGCACGACGCGCTGGTCGGCGCGCAGGCGGCGCAGCCGCACGAGCGCGACCACCGCCAGGATCAGGGAGATAAGCGCGACGCCGGCGGCCGCAAGCGCGACGATGCCGGCCGTCGAGGTCAGGTCGCCGTCCACGGTCGCGAAGGATAGGCAGAGCTAGCGCTGGAAGATCGCCGTGTACTGCGACTTGTTGTTGTCGAGCTGCTTCTCGCCGGGGACGCCGACGACCTGGACCTTGATCGTCACCGGCGTGCCGATGGGCGGCGACTGCGTCAGCGGGATCTGCGCCTCGGCGGACTGGCCGGCCGTCGTCTGGTTGATCGTCTTGGTCGCCGTGATCGGCTTGCCCGCGCCTGTGATCCCCACCAGGACCCGGACGTCGATCTCGTTGTTCTCACCCTGGTTGGTGAACTTGACGTCGACGGTGGGGTTCGACCCGGCGGGGATCCGGTTGACCGCCGGCGACGGCTGCAGCGTCACGCCGCCGATCGACACAGAGTCGATCCCGTGGCCGTGCGTGCCCGGCGCTGGCGTGCCGTTGGGGCTGCGGCCGCCGACGCGCGCGTTGAGCTTGGTCCCGGTGAAGGCGGGGCTCAGCCAGGCGAGGCTCGGCAGGAAACTGGACGTGGCGATCTGCTGGCCGCCGATGTTGTTGTCGTCGAGCGTCTGCTTGATATACGGGATGACCCGCTGGGAGTAGATGACGTCGGATGCGAGGAACGCCTGCATCTGGCCGGCGATCTTGTTGATCGCGTCCGATGCGGCGGCGGAGCTGCCCGCGTTCTGCGCCACCGCCGTCGGCAGCTGGTTGGCGATCTTGCCCAGCGCTTCGGCGCGGAAGTTGAGCACCTGCGTGAGGTCGAGCTGGGCGCGCCTCATGCCGCCGGGGACATCGAACCCTTTCGCGCGCTTGACGTCCTCCTCGGCGGCGATCCGCAGCTGGTTGACGTTCGACTGCAGGTTCCCGGCCTGGCTGCTGCCGCCGGAGAGCAGCCGGAAGAACGGCTGGCTCACGGAGTCGTTGGAGTCGGTGATGACCGCGTAGACGTTGCGGTTGTAGTCCTTCAGCGCGCGCTTGCGGGCGTTGGTGCGGCAGCCGTTGATGACGACGGCGAAGAGGATCAGGAACAGCAGGACGACGCCGATCAGGACCGCCTGGCGCACGCGGGCCGTGTGGGGATCAGGCGGGCGTGTTCCGCCGGGTCGGGCACCCGACCGCGAACCGGTCGCGGGTCGGCGGGGCCGGGCGGGCCGGCTCACTCTTGTGGGTTCGTCACCCTCGTCGAAGAACGACAAGATCCTCGCTCCTTACCGGAGTCCAGACGCCGCAGTATGCCCGTCCGACCGGCGACACGGTGTCGCGTGCACGTTCGTGTTCACGGGCAGGACCCCTGCCCACCAGCTCGAAGTCGTAATCCGGTGGAGACTGCCGAGCAGCCGACGGAGGTGATCGCGGGACGCGCGAGCCAGGCGCTCGTGCTCGATCGCTACCGCCTCGTGCGCCGCCTCGGAGCCGGCGGGTTCGGCGTCGTCTGGCTCGCACACGACGAGCAGCTCGACCGCGCGGTCGCGCTCAAGCGCATCGGCGTGGCGGGGCAGGATCCGAGCCGCGCGGAGCGCGAGGCGCTCGCGGCCGCGCGGCTCGCACACTCCGGCATCGTCGCCCTCTACGAAGCAGGTCGCGACGACGACGCGGTCTACCTCGTGTCCGAGCTGGTGCGCGGGCGCACCCTCGACGAGCTCATCGCGCAGGGCGAGCTGAGCGACCGCGACGTCCTGCGGATCGGCGTGGCGCTGTGCGACGCGCTGGAGCACGCGCACGGCCGCGGCGTGGTCCATCGCGACGTGAAGCCCGGCAACGTGATCGTCCCGGACGAGCCGTCGGCGGGTGTCGCGAAGCTCACCGACTTCGGCATCGCGCGCGTCCTCGGCGACGACGCGCTGACGCGAACCGGCGACGTCGTCGGCACGCTCGCCTACATGGCCCCGGAACAGGCCGAGGGGCGACAGAGCGGCGACGCGGCGGACCTCTACTCGCTCGCCATCGTGCTCTACGAGGCGCTGGCCGGCGTGAATCCCGTGCGCGGCCGCGGACCGGCGGCCACGGCGCGCCGCGTCGGCGCGCGGTTGCCGCCGCTCGGCCGGCTGCGCCGCGACCTGCCGCTCGAGCTGTGCGAGGCGATCGACGTCGCGGTGCTGCCGCGCCCGGAGCAGCGCGGCACGCTTGCCGACCTGCGCGACGCGCTGAACGACGCGATCCGCGAGGTCGCCGACGAGGCCGGAGCCGTGCTCGCGTCGCGCACCGAGGCGGTCGGCCGGATCGGCAGGGCGGCGATGCCGAGCCGCCCGTCGGATCGCGCGCTCGCCGCGTGCGGAGCCGCGGCACTGACCGCGAGCGCGCTCGCCTGGCTCGGCCCCGAGCCGCTGCTGGCGCCGGGCATCGGCGCGGCGATCGCCGGCCTCGCGTGCGCGCTGCTCCCGCGGATGGCGTGGGTCGCGATGGCCGTGCTGCTGCTCGCGTGGCTGGCGCAGCCGGCCGGAGGCATCGCGATCGTGGTCGCAGTGGCCGTCGCCCCGGTGCCGCTTCTCCTGCGCCGGGCGCGCGGCAGCTGGTGGAGCGCGCCCGCGGTCGCGGCGCCGCTGGACGTCATCGGCGGCGGCGCGGCATGGCTCGCCGTCTGCGGGCAGGCCGCGCGGCCCTGGCACCGCGCTGCGCTCGGCGCCCTCGGGTGGTGGGCGGTGGTCGCCGGGCGCGTGCTCGGCCACGGCCGTGGCGCCTGGGCCGACGACCCGAGCCGCGCGTGGCGGGAGGGCGTGGAGCCGATCGTCGGCGATGGGCGGGTCCTCGCGGTGGCCGGCGTATGGGCGCTCGCGGCGCTCGCGCTGCCGCTGTTCGTGCGCGGCCGCGCGCTCGGCCCCGACCTCGCCGGCGCGCTCGTCTGGGGCGCCGCGCTCGCAGCGGGCACGCAGGCGCTGGCGCCGGACATGGGCGCCGCCGTGCTTGGCGCGACGCTCGCCGGGGTAGTTGCGGTGCTCATTCGCGCGTCGCGCGCGAGCGACGCTGCGTAGCATGACCGCGACACGCCGCCGGACGGCGTGCCCGTTGCCATGAGCGTTCTCAGGAGTCTCGAGGAGAAGATCGCTGGACTCGTGGAGGGCGCCTTCGGGCGCGTCTTCCGCTCACAGGTGCGCCCGGTCGAGCTCGCGCGCAAGCTCGCGCGCGAGATGGACGAGCACAAGACCGTGTCGGTGTCGAGGACCTACGTTCCCAACGAATACGCGATCTGGCTGTCGCCGGAGGACCGCCAGCGCTACGAGGGCGTCGAGCAGGAGGTGATCGACGAGCTGAGCGCGTACCTGCTCGAGCACGCGCGGCGCGAGCGCCTGGCGCTCGTCTCGCGACCGGTGATCGAGTTCCGTACCGACGACCGGCTGCACCTCGGCGAGTTCGGCATCCAGGCGCGCCTCGTGCGGCCGGAGGGCGAGTCGGCGAAGCAGGCCGACCACGGCCACACGATGGTCTACTCGACGTCCGACCGCACGCAGGAGTCCCTGAGCGAGGCGCGCGCGGACCGCGCAGGCCGCGCGATCCTGCGCGCCGAGGGGCGGCGGCTCGTGATCGCGCCGGGCGGCGCCGTCGTCGGGCGCAG
>VAYD01000114.1:9305-13681 GCA_005883905.1 Actinomycetota bacterium | reverse complement strand
GGGCCGCAACGCGCGCGCCCGCGCGATCCAGCTGCCTGCCTGGAACGAGGCACTCGGCCTGCCGCGCCCGTGGGACCAGCAGTGGTCGCTGCGCATCCAGCAGGTGCTCGCCTACGAGACCGACATCCTCGAGTACCCCGACATCTTCGAGGGCTCGAAGGTGATGGACGGGCTCGTCGCGGAGCTGCTCGAGGGCGCGCGCACGGAGATGGCGGTCGTCGCTGAGCATGGCGGGGCGGTCAATACATGAAGGCGGCGCTCGTCGACTCCCACCGCGAGCGGCTGCGGCGCATCGAGACCGGCGAGCAGATCGTGGTCGGGCTGAACAGGTACACCGACAGCGAGCCGTCTCCCCTGCTGCAGGGCGCCGACGGCGGCATCCTGACCGTCGACCCGCAGGTCGAGGCCCAGCAGCGCGAGGCCGTGGCGCAGTGGCGCGCGTCGCGCGACCAGGCCGCGGTCGACGACGCGCTGAAGGAGCTCGCGCGGGTAGCTGAGGGCGACGAGAACATCATGGCCGCGACGATCGCGGCGGCGCACGCCGGCGCGACAACCGGCGAGTGGGCGCAGACGCTGCGCGACGTGTTCGGCGAGTTCCGCGCGCCGACCGGCGTCGGCGAGGCCGCCGCGGCTGCCGACAGCGACGCGGAGCTCGCGGCCGTTCGCAACGAGGTCGAGCGCGTGTCCGAGCAGCTCGGCCGCACGCTCAAGATCCTGGTCGGCAAGCCCGGCCTCGACGGCCACTCCAACGGCGCCGAGCAGATCGCGGTGCGCGCGCGCGACGCAGGCATGGACGTGGTGTACGACGGCATCCGCCTGACGCCCTCGCAGATCGCGGCGAGCGCCCTGCAGGAGGGCGTCCACGTCGTCGGCCTGTCGATCCTCTCGGGCTCGCACCGCGAGCTGATCCCGAGCGTCATGGAGGCGCTGCGCGAGCGCGGCGTCGACGTGCCTGTCGTCGTGGGCGGGATCATCCCCGAGGCCGACGTCGAGCCGCTGAAGGTCGCCGGCGTCGCCGCCGTGTACACCCCGAAGGACTTCGACATCACGAAGATCATGCGCGACGTCGTGACGCTGGTTGCTGAGCCGCAACGGCGTAGCTTCCGCCGCGTGAACGGCGCCGAGCTCGGGGCACGATTGCGCGAAGGCGATCTTTCGGCCGCGCCGGCTGTGCTCAACCTCGTCGAGAACCGCAAGGCGCGCGAAGAGGTCGCCGCGCTCCTGCACGCGACCGCGCCCGCGGCGCTCGGCGGCGAGGCGCCCGCCCACATCGTCGGCGTCACGGGCCCGCCGGGCGCGGGCAAGTCGACGCTGCTGTCAGAGCTCGTGCGCGCCTGGCGCGCCGGCGGCCGCAGCGTTGCCGTGCTCGCGGTCGATCCGTCCTCGAAGCGCTCCGGCGGCGCGCTGCTCGGCGACCGCGCGCGGATCGCGTTCGACCCTCACGACGACGGCATCTTCATCCGCTCAACCGCGGCCGGCGGGCGGCTCGGCGGCCTGGCGCCGGCCACGCGTGCGGCGGCGCACGCGCTCGCCGCGGCGTTCGACATCGTCGTGATCGAGACCGTCGGCGTCGGCCAGAGCGAGACCGAGGTGGCCGAGGTCGCCGACACCGTCGCCGTGATCGTGCAGCCCGGCAGCGGCGACGTCCTGCAGTTCCTCAAGAGCGGGATCATGGAGATCCCCGACGTGCTCGTCGTGACGAAGGCCGACCTGGGCGAGATCGCGCTGCGCGCGCGGCGCGACCTCAACGCCGCGATGCGCTCGCTCGGCGGCCGGACGAAGGTCGTCGCGGTCTCGTCGATCGCCCCGCCGAGCGGCATCGAGGACCTGATCGCGGCGCTCGACGAGCACCGCGATCAGCTCGACCTGCGGAAGGCCCGCACGGCCGCGCGGCGCGCGAGCGCCCTGGCCGACTTCGCCGCCGAGCACGGCGAGCGCGGCGTTCGCGAGCTCGGCGGACGGCGCGCGGCCGCGGACTTCCCTGGAGGCGAGGCGCGCATGAAGGGCTGGGCCGTCGACCTGGTGATCATGCTCGGCGCGTTCGTGGCGGGCACGCTGCTCGCGCTGCTCTTCGGCGCGATCAACACCGGAACGGCGCTGGCCTTCGGCCAGATCGCATTCGGGATCGCGGGGATGTACGTGATCGTGCGGCGCTGATGATCGACGAGGCCGACCGCCTCTACGGACTGGCGCTCGAGGACTTCGTGTCCGAGCGCGACGCGCTCGCCAAGGCGTTGCGCGCGGACGGCCGCCGCGCCGAGGCCGACGAGGTCAAGGCGCTGCGCAAGCCGCCCGCGGTGGTCTGGGCCGTCAACCAGCTGATGCGCACGCAGCGCAAGCCGGCGCACGCGCTGGTCGAGGCCGCCGACCGGGCGAAGAAGAACCCGGGCGACCGCGATGCGCTGCGCGCCCACCACGATGCGCTCGACCACCTGACGACGGCCGGCGCCGGGCTGCTCAGCGGCAAGGGCCGCGGCCTGTCGGAGGACGCGCTGCTGCGCGTGCGCAGCGCGCTGCACGCGGCGTCGCTGGACGGCGACGCGCGCGAGGACTTCGTCGCCGGGCGGCTGAGCGCGGAGCCGGCGCCCGCCGGGTTCGCGGCGATCACGGCCATGCCGCCGCCGAAGCCGCGCGCGAAGAAGAAGGCAGCCGCCCCGCCTCCGCCGCCGCCACCGAAGCCCTCGAAGGCGCAGCTCAAGCGCGTCGAGCGCGCGGAAGCCCGCATCGAGAAGCTCCGCGCGCAACTCTCAGAGGCCGAGCAGGAGCTCGCCGACGCGCGCGCCGACCTGCCCGATCAGGGCTGAGCCGGAGGATGCGGCTCAGGCTGCGCGAGCGACGAGATCCTCCACTTGCCCTTCTCCTTGACGAGGGCGAGGGTGTCGTCGCTCGGGGGCTGGTTGGACGCCGTTGAGTGCACGCTGACCAGTGCCTTGTTGCCGTTCACCGCGACGGTCTTGACGGCGATCTTCGGGTTCTTCGCGTTGCCGAACCCGGTCTTCAGCGCGAGCTCGCACGGCACGCCGGTCTCCTCGAGGGCGCTGATCAAGTTGGCGGCGAGCAGGTTGTCGCACAGCTCCTGGTAGTCCTTGTCCGCGACCGCCTTGCCGAAGCGGTCGACGGTCTTGTGGACCGCCTCGGTCGGCCGCTCCTTCCCGCATGCGGCCAGCGCGAGCACCGCGGCGACGACCAGGGCAGTCCGTGCGAGCCACCTCACCGCGGCAGCGTATCCTCAGGCGATGGCGCTAGACCCGCTCGTCGACGGCCACGGCCGCAGGATCACCGACCTGCGCCTGTCGGTCACGGACCGCTGCAACTTCCGTTGCCAGTACTGCATGCCCGCCGAGGGGCTGCCATGGCTCGAGCGCGACGCGGTCCTGCACTTCGAGGAGATCGAGCGCGTCGTGGCGCTCTTGACGCAGATGGGGATCGCCTCGGTGCGGCTGACCGGCGGCGAGCCGCTCGTGCGCCGCGACTTCCCGCGCCTCGCCGCGATGCTCGCGCCGCTGGTCGACGACCTCAGCGTCACGACCAACGGCTACCTGCTGGAGCGCGACGCCGCGGCCCTCGTCGACGCGGGCGTGAACCGCTTCAACGTCTCCGTCGACTCGCTCCAGCGCGACCGCTTCTTCGCGATGACGCGCCGCGACGCGCTGCCGCAGGTCCTGCGCGGGCTCGAGGCGCTCGCCGCGCATCCCGAGGCGCACCCGATCAAGGTCAACGCCGTCGCGTTGCGCGGGTTCACCGAGGACGAGATCCTGCCGTTCGCCGAGTTCGCGCGGCAGCACTCCTATGAGGTGCGCTTCATCGAGTTCATGCCGCTCGACGCCGACCGCGCCTGGACGCGCGACCAGGTGCTCACGGGTGAGGAGATCCGCGCGGCGATCGACGCCGTCCACCCGCTCGAGCCCGAGCCGCGCGAGCCGAGCGCGACCGCGCGGACCTACCGGTTCGCCGACGGCACCGGGCGGATCGGGTTCATCAACCCGGTGTCCGAGCCGTTCTGCGGCGACTGCGACCGGATCCGCCTGACCGCCGACGGCAGGCTGCGGACCTGCCTGTTCTCGCTCAACGAGACCGACCTGCGCGAGCCGCTACGCGCCGGGGCATCCGACGCGGACCTCGAGCAGATCGTTCGCGACGCCGTCTGGCGCAAGGAGCTCAAGCACCACGTCAACGAGCCAGGCTTCGTCCAGCCGGCGCGGACAATGAGCTCGATAGGGGGCTGAGGCAGCCGACCGTCGCCGGGCACGTCGCCCGCAGCACGACCAGCCTCTTGTCCTGCGTCGCGCCGATGATGTGCGGCTGCGGCCCGTCGACCCGCTGGCAAGCGATGTCCTGGGTCGGCTTGACCACCGGCCCGGAATCGATCCGGTACG
>VAYD01000114.1:7851-9249 GCA_005883905.1 Actinomycetota bacterium | reverse complement strand
GCCCATCACCGCTGCCACCAGCGCGAACGCGAGCAGCGGCAGGGCGCGCCTCATCGGTGGAAGTCCTCCGGCGTGATCAGGTCCTCCTCGAGCGCGCGAGCGAAGCCATCGATGCGCTCCAGCTCGTCGGTGAGCTCGCAGATCTCCAGCGCGGCGCGGATCTCGCGCTCGCTGAGGTCCAGCGCGCGGTCCAGCGCCTCGATCGCTGAGGGCGCGTAGGCGCCGATGTGTGTCCAGCCGCAGTCCGTGCAGCGCAGCTCCGCGACGAGCCCCTCGACGCCGTGCGGCGCGCTGACGATCGCGTCGGGGATCACGAACGGGCGCCGGCAGGAACCGCAGATATGGAGGTCGTCCGTGGCTCGCATGCCGCTCGAAACGTGTCCGCGCGCCAACAATTGCGCCTGAAAAGCGGTGCGACGTAACAACCGCTCCAGACGTTGGACAATCGAGCGATGGGCCTGTTGGTCATCTTTGCCCTGGTCGCCGGCGCAGGCACGGCGCTGAGCCCGTGCGTGCTGCCCGTGCTCCCGGCGCTGCTGTCCGCGGGCGCGACCGGCGGGCGGCGCCGACCGCTCGGGATCGTGCTCGGCCTGGCCGCGACGTTCACCATCACGGTCGCCGTGCTGGCGAAGGTCGTCAGCGGCGTCGGGCTCGGCGACACAGTCCTGCGCGACCTTGCGATCGCCGTGCTGCTCGTGTTCGGGATCGCGCTTGCGGTTCCGTCGCTCGCCGCGCGGATCGAGGCGCCGCTGTCGCGGCTCGCGCGGTTCGGGCCCAAGGACGCGGGCGACGGCTTCGCGTCCGGGCTGGCGGTCGGCTCGGCGCTCGGGTTCGTCTACACGCCATGCGCCGGGCCGATCCTGGCGGCCGTGATCTCCGTCGGCGCGACGACCGGGACGACGCTGCGGACGCTCGTCATCGCGGCGGCGTACGCGGCGGGCTCGGCGATCGTGCTGCTCGTGCTGATGCTCGGCGGGCGCCGGCTGCTGCCGCGGACGCTGAACGTGCAGCGCGCGCTCGGGGCCGTGCTGATCGTGACCGCCGTGGCGATGGCGGCGCAGCTCGACGTGCGCGCCGAGAAGGCGATCGCCGACCACGCGCCGAACGCCAACCTCGCCGCCGGGCTCGAGGACTCCAAGTCGGTCGGCAAGCGGCTCAACGGCATCCGGCCGGCGCCGAAGTTCGCGGAGCGCGCGCCCACCGGGCCGCGCTCGAAGCTGCCGGTGCTCGGCACCGCGCCGGACTTCACCGGCACGCAGCGCTGGTTCAACTCCAGGCCGCTGTCGCTCGCGGCGCTGCGCGGGCGCGTCGTGCTGATCGACTTCTGGACGTACACGTGCATCAACTGCATCCGCACGCTGCCGTACCTGAAGGCGTGGGATGCGCGCTACCGCAGGG
>VAYD01000114.1:7283-7846 GCA_005883905.1 Actinomycetota bacterium | reverse complement strand
GGAGTTCTCATTCGAGAAGGACGCGGGCAACGTCCAGCGGGCGATCGCGTCGTTCGGAATCCGCTATCCGGTGGTGCAGGACAACAACCTGGCGACCTGGTCTGCGTGGGGCAACCAGTACTGGCCCGCGGAGTACCTGATCGACGCGCAGGGCAAGGTCCGGCACGTGCACTTCGGCGAAGGCGAGTACGACCGGAGCGAGGCGGCGATCCGCTCGCTGCTGGCAGAGCGCGACGGGCGCCTGGGCGGGATGGCCAATCCGCACGACCCGTTCACGATCTCGGCGGCGACGACGCCCGAGACCTACGTCGGGTCGGCGCGGGCGGATGGCTGGGTTCCCTCCACGCCGCGCAACGGGACGCACACGTACGCGGCGCCGGCGTCGCAGCCTACGAGCCACTTCGCGCTCGGCGGCACGTGGCGCGTGACTCCTGAGGACGCGACCGCAGTGCGCGCCGCCACGCTCACCGCGCACGTGCACGCGCGACACGTGTACCTCGTGCTCGGCGGCAAGGGCACGGTGCTCGTCGACGGGCGCCCGATCCACGTGACCGGGCAGCGGC
>VAYD01000114.1:0-7239 GCA_005883905.1 Actinomycetota bacterium | reverse complement strand
GAGCTTCACGCCGGGCGTTTCTGCGTTCGCCTTCACCTTCGGCTGAGCCTGGCCGATCAGGCAGGGCGCGGTCAGAGCAGCGCCTGCGCCCGGATCACGTCCTCGGGCGCGTTGACGTTGAGCACGGCGTTGCAGTCGTCCCACTCGACGTGGGCGACGCCGAGCGCATCGACGACGTCGATCGCGCGGGCGTCGGGCTCGAAGTGCTCGAGGCCCTTGAGCGCCTCGCGGGTGTAGCACGCGCACAGCGGCTCGGCGATGTCGCGGCACGACGCGACCGCGCCCGCGCCGTCGGCGGCCTTCAGCAAGGCGCGCAGCAGCTCCTCGGGCACGAGCGGCATGTCGCAGGCGAGCACGAGCAGCTTGCGGGCGCTCGCGGTTCGCAGCGCGTGCACGACGCCCGCCAGCGGGTGGTGCGGCTCGTCGGGCTCGATCCAGATCTCGGCCTCTCCCGCGAGCTGCGGCAGGTTGGTGTCCTGCTTGGCCACGACGACGACCTGCTCGCACAAGCCGCGCAGGGCATGGATCGGGTACAGGACCAGCGGCTGCCCGGCGAGCTCCACCGTGCACTTGTCGCCACCGATGCGACGGCCCGCGCCTCCCGCGAGCACGACTCCGAGGGGCGGGCTCAGCGCGGCTCCTGTCCGTAGTCGCCGAACGGGGCGTCGCGGTCGCGCACGGCGGCGCGGACGTCGTCGAGCGCCGCCTTCGAGAACGCCGTGCCCTCCGGCGTGTGGCGGGCCGCGCCGTCGAGCAGCGTCCCGATCAGCTGAGTGGTGTGCAGGCCCATCTGCTCGATCGTCTGGTTGACGAGCACCTTCATCATGTGCAGTTGGTTGGCGGGCAGCAGTGCGATTCGACGGCAGAGCGCCATCGCCTTGTCGTCGAGCTCGGCCTCGGGGTGGCATTCGCTCGCCAGGCCCCAGTCGACCGCGCGGCGCCCGTCGAGCGGGTCGCCGGTGAGGAGCAGGCGCTTGGAGCGCTCGAGACCGAGTCGGTAGGTCCACATCGCCGTCGTCGGCGACCCCCACACGCGCGCCGGCGGGTAGCCGATGCGGCAGTCCTCGGAGCAGACGATCAGGTCGCTGCACAGGGCGAAGTCGGTGCCGCCGCCGACGCAGAAACCGTGGACCTGGGCGATCACGGGCTTGGGCGAGCGCCACAGCGACATGTACGCGTCGACGAAGCGCGACATCATCGCCAGGTCGGCCATCGGGTCCCAGGGCTCGTCGCCCTCGGCCTCCCGCATCGATTCGGCGCCCCAGTCGATGTCGTAGCCGGCGCAGAAGGCCCGGCCGGCTCCCTTCAGGCGGATCACGCGCACGGCGTCGTCCTCCTGGGCCGCGGTGAGCGCAGAGCGCAGGTCCGCGATCAGCTGCGGCGTGATCGTGTTCAGGCGCTGCGGTCTGTTGAGAGTCAGCGTCGAGACGGCGCCATCGGTCTCCAGCAGGACGCAGGTGGACATGGCCCCGACCCTAGAATGAAGTCATGGACGACGCCAAGCCGTGGCTGCGCTGCTACCGCTGCTGGTCCACCGATCTCGAGATCCAGGTGCACTACGAGGGCATCCACAAGGTGGATCCGGAGACGGGCGAGCGCGCCGAGGTCGTCGATCAGGTCCAGGAGGCCGTCGTGCAGTGCCTGGACTGCATGCACGACCAGCCGCACCTGCAGTTCGCCGAGGGCCGGGTCGAGCCCGTCGAGGATCGCTGGGAGCGGATGATCGCGGGCACGCCGTGGGTCGCGTCCTGTGCGGTCACGGTCGACGCCGACGAGGTCGAGACCTGCTCGGGTCCCGAGGCGGGCGACGCGCTCAGCTACGCGGCGTTCGGCGACCACGGCACGCGCGAGTTCTTCACCCACGTGCGCTACCACAAGCACGAGGACGACAGCCGCATCGTCGTCCACCTTCTCGTGGAGCTCTACGCGCGCTCGGCCGAGGAGGCCGCGGAGGTGCTGGAGGAGGCCTCGCGCGGCGCGCTGGCGATCATGTCGCTTGCCGAGGAGTCGCGGCCGCCGGCCGCGGCCGAGGACCGGCACTGAGCAGCGCTTCGAAGCGCTGCGCGAACAGGCCCGCGTCGCCGGGCCAGCGCGCCGAGACGTAGCGGCCGTCCTCGACGACGAACGGCTGCGTTGCGAGTCCGCCGCGGTCGAACTGGTGCTTGTCGTCGAGCGCTGCGATGACCTCGTCCTCGACGTAGGCCGGATAGGTGCGGTAGTAGCGCCCGAGCCTCCACGAGGTGAGCAGGTAGGCGCCGCGCTCCATCGGCTTGGGCAGGCACGTGGTGCGGCTGCTCCCGAGAACGCCGGCGCGCGCGAGCACCAGCACGCCGTGGCAGATCGCGCCGACGGGCCGCTCCAGCGCCCAGAACTCCCGGACCTTCGCCTGCAGCTCGTCGCTGCCGAGGTACTGCTTCATCCCGGGCGCATGCCCACCGGCGAGCACGAGCCCGTCGAATCGTTCCGCCTCGATCCGGCCCCATGCCACGGGCGCGTTGAATTCGGGCGAGCGCTCGAGCTCCCGATACGCCTCGATCGCGGGCGGCTTGGCCCCGAGCCTCCCGAAGATCACGCCGTCGATCAGCTTCGGATCGCACGCCGGCGCGACGTCGCCGCGCTCGGTCGCGAACACGACCTCGTGCCCGGCCTCCCGCAACGTGCGCCACGGCACCGCGACCTCGGTCGTGTCGAAATCCCGGTCGGGCACCGGCATCCAGACGCGCATGGCCCGAGCCTACGCAACTCCGGGGCCAGTCCCCCCAGTTGCAGCGTGCAAAAAAGGGGACAGACCCCTCAATTGCACGCCGCTGGAAAGGGGACTGTCCCCTCTCTAGCGTGCGAGCTCGCGCAGGTGGCGAACCGCCAGGCTGAGGCCGGCGAGGTCGGTCGAGCCCTCCAAGGCGAGCGCGCGCGTGAAGGTGGCCAGGCGGCGGCGCGGGTCCGCGCGGGACTCGAGGAACGCAGCGACCGCGTCCTCCGCGGATGCGTCCGGGTGTTCCTGCAGCGCCTGCAGCGCGAGCACGCGCCGGGCCTCCAGGACGTCGTCGAGCACCGCCTGCTCGGCCCATCGCTGCAGGCGCGTCGCGGACGGCAGGCGCTCGATCTCGCGCTCGAGCCACTCGAGCCGCAGCCCCTCGCCGACCTCGAATAGCGCCCGCGCCGCCTCGAGCACGTCGCGGCCGGTCTCGACCGAGACAGCGACCGCGTCCGGGGCGTGGATCATCGCCCGCTGGAAGGCGTGCGTCCGGGCGAGCTCGCGCGGGACGCCGCGACCCTCGAGCTCGGACGCGTACGCCTCATGCTCGGTGCGCCACTCCTCGTCGCGCATCTCCGACATCGCCTGCTCGAGCCGCTCGAAGCCCGCACGATGCAGGTCGATCGTGGAGCGCATGTCCGCGCCCTTGGCCAGCGACAGGAACCAGCGCGCCGTGTCGGCCACGAGCGTGTCGACCCCGCGCACGAGCTCCCAGCCGGCCTCCGGGTCGAGCCGCCGCCCGAATTGGTCCACGCGCTCCCATCGGTCGCGCGCGCGGGTGACCTCGCAGGCCATCCGGTACGCGCGCACTACCTCCTCGGGCGGCGCGCCGAGCTCGTTCTGCAGCTGCGACACGAACGTGGAGCCCATCGAGTTCACGACGTCGTTGGAGACGATCGTCGCGACCAGCTCGCGCCGCAGCGGATGCTGCGCCAGCAGGTGGCCGAAATGGTCCACGACCGCCGGTGGGAAGTACCCACGCAGGTCGGCCTCGAAGAACGAGTCGTCGACGAGCGTCCCGTCCAGCAGCGCGTCCGTCAGCGAGCGCTTCGCCTCCGCCAGCAGCACCGCCAGCTCCGGGCGCGAGATCCCCTCCCCCGCGCGCCGGCGCTCGGCCATCACGTCGCTCGGCGGCAGCTTCTCGACGGCGCGGTTCAGGAACCCCTCCTCCTCGAGCTGCGCCATCAGGTCCTCGTAGGCGTAGACGCGCGCCGCGGAGTCCTGGACCTCCTGGGCGATGATCTGCGCCTGCAGGTAGGAGTCCTCGAGCACGTGGCGCACGACGTCGTCGGTCACGTCGCGCAGCAGCCCGTCGCGATCCTCGTGCGTCAGGTCGCCCGCGCGGACCGCAACGTCGAGCAGGATCTTCAGGTTGACCTCGTGGTCGGAGCAGTCGACGCCGGCGGAGTTGTCGATGAAGTCGGCGTTGACGTGGCCGCCGCGCTGCGCGAACTCGATCCGCGCGCGCTGCGTCAGGCCGAGGTTGCCGCCCTCGCCGATCACGCGGCAACGCAGCTGGTCGGCATCCACCCGGATCGCGTCCGACGAGCGGTCCAGCGCATCCGCATCGCTCTCCGCCGAGGCCTTCACGACCGTCCCGATGCCACCGTTCCAGAGCAGGTCGACCGGCGCGCGCAGGACCGCCTGGATCACCTCGGCCGGCGAGAGCACGTCGTCGTGCTCGATGCCCAGCACCGACCGCGCCTGCGCCGACAGCTCGATGCGCTTGGCCGCCCGCGAGTACACACCGCCGCCCTCCGACAGCAGCGCCTTGTCGTAGTCGTCCCACGACGAGGCAGCCAGCTCGAACAGCCGCTTGCGCTCCTCCCATGACCGCGCCGGATCCGGGTCGGGGTCGATGAAGACGTGGCGGTGGTCGTAGGCCGAACACGTCGCCCGACATGTCGCCGATCCCGACACCGGCAATCACGTCGGCCCCGGGATCGATCCCGAGCTCGCGGAAATGGCGCTTCACCGACTCCCACGCGCCCTTGGCCGTGATGCCGAGCGCCTTGTGGTCGTAGCCCGCCGAGCCGCCGGAGGCGAACGCGTCGCCGAGCCAGAACCTGCGCCGCACCGCGATCTCGTTCGCCGTGTCCGAGAACGTCGCGGTGCCCTTGTCGGCCGCGACGACGAGGTAGGTGTCGTCCTCGTCGTGGACGATCACGTCGTCGGGGTGCGACACCTCGCCGTCGAGCAGGTTGTCGGTGACGTCGAGCAGCGCCTCGATGTAGCGCACGTACTGGCGCTCGACCTCGCGCTTGAGCTGCGCCGGGTCGCTCGGGCGCTCCTTGAGGAAGAACCCGCCCTTCGCGCCCGCCGGCACGATGATCGCGTTCTTCGTCATCTGCGCGCGCATCAGCCCGAAGACCTCGGTGCGGTAGTCCATGCGGTCCGACCAGCGGATGCCGCCGCGCGCGATCCGCCCGCCGCGCAGGTGGATGCCCTCCATGTCCGGCGCGTAGACGTAGATCTCGAACATCGGCGCCGGCTGCGGGATCGCGGGGACCTCCCCCGACCGCAGCTTGAACGCCATCGCGTCGTGCCCGCGCGCGTAGACGTTCGTGCGCACCGTTGCCTCGATCAGGCCGAGCTGGTTGCGCAGGATGCGGTCGTGGTCGAGCAGCTCGACCGCGTCGAGGTCCCCGAGGATCTCCTCGCGCAGCGCCGTGCAGGTGTCGACCGACCCTGGGCTCGCCGGGTCGAACCGCAGCTCGAACAGCCGCATGAGCTTCTCCGTGAGCCGCGGGTTGACGGCAATCACGTCGTTCTGGAACGACTCCGTGTAGCGCGAGCCGATGCGCTGGCGGTAGCGGCGGTACGCGCGCAGGATTTCGATCTGCTCCCACCCGAGGTCGGTCAGGACGATCAGCCGGTTGAGCGAATCCGACTCGGACTCGCCGTGCCAGACGGCCCTCAGCGTCTCGGCGATCCGGGCGCCCGCACGCTCCAGGTCGAGCGGCGCGTCGCCGGGGCCGAGCACGCTGAACGACTGCACCCACAGCTCGGGCTCGCCCTCCAACCGCGTCGGGAACTCCTCGATCGCGCGGAGTCCGAGGTGCTCGAGCAGCGGCGTCGCGCGGCCGAGCTCGACCTTCGGCCCGCGCTTGTACAGCGACACCCGCGTGCGGTCCCCGCCGTCGTTGGCAAGCCCGACCACCAGGTCGGACGCGCCGGTGGCGAGCTTCTCCAGGCATTCGACATCCTCGGCGCCGTCGGCCGGCGACAGCGACGCCTTGTACTGCTCGGGCAGGCGCCGCGCCCAGCGCGCGGCGAGCATCCGCCCAGGCTCATGACCGATCCGCCCGACGAGCTCCTCGCGCAGCCGGTCGTCCCACGTCCGGGCCAGCTCGCGCACCTCGGCCTGCAGGTCGCCCGTCGAGACCTCCTTCAGGCCGTCGGCCGCGTATGCGAGCAGGTGGACCTGCATGCGATCGCCCTCGCCGAGAACCTCGTGCACGTCGACGCCGTCGGCGCCGTAGCGAGCCGCGACCAGATCGCGCACGCGATCGCGGACCTCGGCGCTGAACCGGGCGCGCGGGATCGCTGCGATCAGCGACACGGTCCTGCCGTCCTCGCCCAGGCGCGTGAGCAGCCGCGACTCGTCGGCGCGCAGGTTCAGCAGCGCGGACACCGCGCCCTGGAGCTCCTCGGCGTCGGCGGCGAACAGCTCGTCCTTGGGGAACGAATCGAACAGCGTGATCGCGGCCTTGTAGTCGTGCGAGCCCTCGATGAAGTCCAGCCGCGACAGGATCTGCTCGAGCTTGACGTGCAGCAGCGGCGTCGAGCTCGCCGGCTGCGCGTAGGCCTGGCTGGTGAACAGCCCGATCACGCGCCCGATGCCGCCAAGCGTCACTGCATCCATCCGCGCGCGCCGGTGCACGGGCGACAGCTCAGCGGTCTTGCCGACCTGCAGCCCGGTGCCCTCGGGAACGTCGCCGCGCGCCAAGCCGAGGTTCGGCCCGCCGCCGACGACGCCCAGCAGCACGAAGTTGCCGTCGAGCAGCCAGCGCAGGAACGCCGCCTCGTCGGCGTCGTCGACCTTCTCGGCGAAGCGCTCGACGCGCGCGGTCATCTCCTTGAAGTCGCCGACGACGCGCTGCACGTACGCGAGCGCCTCGCGCACGTCGTCCTCGAGCTCGGCGAGCTGGTCGGCCTCCAGCCGGCGATCGATCTCGAAGTGCATGACCGACTCGCTCGGCAGCTCGCGCGGGTCGCCGACGCGCACGATGTGCCCCTTTGCGTCGCGCTCGACGCCGATGATCGGATGCGTGTCGCGCACGACCTGCAGGCCCCGGGCGGCGAGCACCTGCTGGACCGAGTCCACGAGGAACGGAAGGTCGGCCGTGTTCGTCTCCACGAGTGAGCCGCCCGCGCGCGACGTCGCCGCCCGGACGGCGGCCGGCGCGCCGTTGCGCCCGTCGGTCAGCGCGAAGGCCTCGCGGATCTCGGCGGCGACGTCGTCGACGGGCGGCGGTGGATCG
>VAYD01000113.1 GCA_005883905.1 Actinomycetota bacterium | reverse complement strand
AGCGCGACCGCGATCCCGAGGAAGCCGACGTCCGACGCCAGGATGTCGTTCGTGGCGAGCCGGAACTGCCAGCCGAGGATGTCGAGGCCGCCGGCGAGGCCCGCGAAGATGCCGCAGATCGCCATGACCTTCACGTAGTTGCGAGCGACGTTCATGCCGCCGTAGCGGGCGGCCTCGGGGTTGAAGCCGACCGCGCGCACCTCGTAGCCGGTAGTCGAGCGGTTCAGTACCACCCAGAACACGAGGACCGCTCCGAGGGCGATGAACAGGCCGATGTGCAGCCCCTGCAGGTTCGGGTTGCCCCAGAACACCGGCAGCTTCGCCGACTGCGTCACGTCGCTGGAGATCGGCACCGACGGCGTGTCGGGGTTCTGCAACGGGCCGCCGAGCCCGAACAGCCAGACGCCGACCCAGATGGCGATCCAGTTGAGCATGATCGTCGAGATCACCTCGTTGGCGCCGGTCGTCGCCTTGAGCAGTCCCGCGATCCCGGCCCAGAGCGCGCCGCCCAGGCACGCGAGGGCCAGCACCACCACCACATGCAGCACGTGTGGCATGCCGCTGAACTTCGACCCGAACCAGACCGCGAAGATCGAGCCGACGAGGTACTGGCCCTGCCCGCCGATGTTGAAGAGCCCGGCGCGGAAGGCGAACGCCACGGCGAGGCCGACGAGGATCAGCGGCGTCGTCGCGATGAGGGTCTGCTGCAGGTTCAGCGCGGCGGTCTGCCGCTCGCTGCCGCTGACCCAGGGGAACAGCCAGTTGAGGCCAGTCCCGTTGAAGATCGCCTTGTAGGTCGTGAGCGGGTTGTGGCCCGTGATCATCACCACCAGGCCGGCGATGACGAACGCGATCAGTGCGGTCATCACGGGCACGACGATGCCGCCGCCGCGGATGTACGCGGCCATGCGGGCCGCCGGCGTCGTGAAGGCCTCGGGCTCCGCCGCCTCGGCGGCAGCCAGATCCTTCGCCTGCTGCTCGTGGTCGCTCACGAGGCCCGGCTCCCGCCGCCGGTCATCATCATGCCGAGCTGCTCCTCGGACGCATCGGGCGGCAGCTCGCCGACGATCCGCCCCTCGTAGATGACGAGGATGCGATCGGCGAGCGAGCGCACCTCCTCGGACTCCAGCGAGACAAGCAGGATCCCGCGACCCGCGTCGCGCTCGGCGATCAGGCGGCGATGCACGAACTCGATCGCGCCGACGTCGAGCCCGCGCGTCGGCTGGTGGGCGATCAGCAGCTTCGGGTTGGATGCGATCTCGCGCGCGATGCAGACCTTCTGCTGATTCCCGCCCGAGAGCGACGAGGCCAGCGAGCCCTCGTCGCCGCCGCGCACGTCGTACTCCTTGAGCAGCCCGCGGGCGCGCGTGGCCATCCGGCGCACCTGCAGCAGGCCGCGGCGGCTCAGCTCCGGCGAGCGGTACTCCCTCAGCGCGAGGTTCTCGGCCAGCGTGAAGGGCAGCACCAGACCGCGCCGGTGGCGGTCCTCGGCGATATGCGCCACGCCCGCGTCGGTGGCGGCGCGCACGCCGCGCCCTGCGACTTCGGTGCCGCCGACGACGATGCTCCCGGTCTCCGGTGCGGCCAGCCCGGCGATCGCGTCGACGAGCTCCTGCTGACCGTTGCCGTCCACGCCGGCGAGCGCCACGATCTCGCCGCCGCGGACCTCGAGGTCGACGCCGCGCACGGCCTCGAGGCCGCGATCGTCACGGACGTGGACCGCTTCCACGCGCAGCACCGGCTCCACCGGCTTGGCCGCGGCCTTGTCGACGCTGAGCAGCACGTCGCGGCCGACCATCATGCGCGCGAGGCTCTCCTCTGTCGCGCCCTCCTTGGGCACGGTGTCGACGCGCTTGCCGCGCCGCAGCACCGTGATCCGGTCGGCGATCTCGAGCACCTCGTTGAGCTTGTGGCTGATGAAGACGATCGAGGTCCCGGCCTCCTGCAGTGCGCGCAGCACTCGGAACAGCTCGGTGACCTCCTGTGCCGTGAGCACCGCGGTCGGCTCGTCGAGCACGAGGATCTGCGCGCCGCGATACAGCGCGCGCAGGATCTCGACGCGCTGCTGCATCCCGACGGTCGTGTCCTCGATGACCGCGTCGGGGTCGACCGCCAGCCCGTAGCGGTCCGACAGTTCGCGCACGCGCTCGGAGGCCTCCGCGAGGTCCAGCACGCCCGCGACCCGGCTGGGCTCGTTGCCCAGCACGATGTTCTCGGTGACGGTCATCACCGGCACCAGCATGAAATGCTGGTGCACCATGCCGATGCCGAGATCGATCGCGTCCGCCGGCGAGTCGATCTGGACGGGCCCCCCGCCGACCAGGATCTCTCCCTCGGTCGGCGAGTAGAGCCCGTACAGGATCGACATCAGCGTCGATTTGCCGGCCCCGTTCTCCCCGAGCAGCGCGTGGACCTCGCCTGGACGAAGGTCGAAGTCGACGCGGTCGTTCGCCACGACCGCGCCGAATCGCTTCGTGATGCCGCGCAGCTCGAGTGCTGCGGGGTCGGCTGTCACTTCACCGTGTCGGGGATGTTCTTGATCTTGCCGGAGATGATGTCCTGCTTGACCTTGTCGATCTGGGCCTTGTACTTCTGGCCCGCGGCGTTGAGGGTCCCGTAGCCGACGCCGTTGTTGGACAGCTGGTTGGTGATGTCCTGGCCGCCCTGGAACTGGCCGGCCTGAGCCGCCTTGATCGCGTTGAACACCGCCACGTCGACCTTCTTCTGGGCCGAGGTGAGGATGTGGTTGCCGAGGTAGCCCTGGTCGGCGTCGACGCCGATGCCCTGCTTGCCCTTCTCCTTGGCAGCGTCGAGCGCGCCGAGGCCGCACTGGCCGGCGACCTGGAATACGACTCCGGAGCCCTTCGCGATCTGGTTGAGCGCGATCTCCTTGCACTTGTCCTGAGCGACGAAGTCCTGGGAGTAGCCGTTCAGCGTCTGGATCCCGGGGTCGGCCGCCTTGGCGCCCGCCTGGTAGCCGGCGATGTAGTGGTCGACCGGCGGGATCTTCTGGCCGCCGACGCTGGAGATCGTCTTGATGTTGTTGTCCTTCGCATACAGGCCCGCGAGGTAGCCGGCGAGGTAGCCCGCCTCCTGCTCCTTGAACAGCAGGCCCTCGACGTTCTTCGGCCTGCCCTTTAGGCCCTCGGCGGGGAAGTCGATGATCGAGAACTTCTCGTTCGGCACCTGCTTGGCGACCGCCGTGGTGGCGTCGGCCATCAGGAACCCGACCGGGATGATCAGGTCGTAGCCCTGCTGCGCGAGCGTCGTCAGGTTCGGGACGTAGTCCGCGGCGGACTTCGACGTCAGGACACGGCCCTTGATACCGAGCTCCTTCTGGGCACGCTGCAGGCCGACGTACGCAAGATGGTTGAACGAGCGGTCGTTGAGGCCGCCGATGTCCGTGACGAGCCCCACCTTGATCGGCTTGCCCTTGGGGGCCGAGCTCGACGTGGTGCTGGAGCCGGAGCTGGTCGAGTTGTTGTCACTCGAGCCGCAGGCGGCTACGCCGAGCGCGAGCGCTGCGCATCCGGCGAGCGCGATCGCGCGGAACTTCATTTTCACGGTGCTTCCTCCTCTAGGACGCTGTGGTCAGCGCGCGAGACTACAACCTGGCTGTAAGCTCGGTTTTGACGCGCTCATCGCAGAATGCGGCATCAACGGCAGTTGCGGTGATCGCCTTAAGATGTTCTTCATCGAGGCCGAGTTCGTGCTGCGCGACGTCGTACTCGCCGCCGATCGAAGCACCGAAGTACGGCGGGTCGTCGCTGCCGAGCGTGATCCGCACGCCGGCGTCGGCGAGCCGGCGCAGCGGGTGCTCCTCGTAACTGCGATAGACACCGAGGACGACGTTGCTTGTGGGGCAGCACTCGAGCGTGATCCCACGCTGCGCGAGCTCCTCGACCAGCGCCGGATCCTCGATCGCCCGAACGCCGTGGCTGACGCGGGTGATCGGGAGCTCGAGCGCCGCGCGGACGCTCTCCGGGCCGGCCCACTCGCCCGCGTGCATGGTGCAGCCGAGTCCGGCTTCTGACGCGATCGCATAGGGCTCGGCGAACAGGTGGGCGGGGTAGTTCTCCTCGTCGCCGGCCATCGAGAAGCCGACGACGTACGGATGCGGGCGCCCGGCGGCATAGCGGGCGACGCGCAGCGCCTGCGGGACGCCGAAGTTGCGCACCGCCGAGATCAGGATGCGGCCCTCGATCCCGTGGGCGCGGGCGTCGTCGATCCCGCGCACGATGCCGTCGACGTGCTCTTCATCGCTGAGCCCGACGAGCGCGGCGTGGTCAGGCGACGCGGTCAGCTCGACGTAGATCGCGCCCTGCTCGGCGCACGAGCGCAGGTATTCGTAGGTGATGTCGCGGTAGTCCTCGACGGTGCGGATGACGCTCGCCGCGTCGTCGTACGCGCGCAGGAAATCGAGGAAGTCGCCGTCGGGCACCGGCAGGCCGTTGCGCCGCGCGATCCGCCGGATCAGGGCCGGCGGCGCGGTGCCCTCGAGGTGCACGTGCAGCTCGGCCTTGGGGATCAGCGCAGGACCTCCAGCACGGGCGGAGTTTCCGCCGCGTCACCCGCCCCTACCTGACACGCCTCGCGCAACGCCGCAGCTGCACGCTCCGCGCTCTCCTCGTCGCGCGCGTGGACGATGGCCAGCGGCCGCTCGCCCGGCCCGACCCGCTCGCCCGGTCTCGCTACCTCGGTCAGGCCTACGGCGTGGTCGATCTGGTCCGTCTCCCGCGCACGGCCGCCGCCGAGGCCGATGATCGCCACGCCGACCGCGCGCACGTCGACGCGCCCGAGGACGCCGGTGTCTTCGGGGAATGCTTCGACGGTGACCGGCGCGTGCGGCAGGTGGTCGCGTTCGAGGATGTCAAAGCGCTCGGCCGCGGAGCCGTCGTCCAGGGCGCGCTGCGCGGCCTCCCGGCCCGCCGCGTCGTCGCTCGCCAGCCCGCCCTGCACGAGCGCCGCGGCCGCGAGCGCGACCGTGACCTCGTGCAGGCGCTCGTCGCGCCGCGCGCCGGTCAGGTGGTCGATCGACTCGCGCACCTCGACGGCGTTGCCGGCCGTGCGGCCGAGCACGCAGTCCATGTCGGTCAGGAGCGCCGACGTCGGCAGGCCGTTGCCCTGCGCGACGTCGACGATCGCCTGCGCCAGCTCGCGCGCGCTGTCGATGTCCGGCAGGAACGCGCCGGAGCCGACCTTGACGTCCATCACGAGCGCGCTGAGCCCGGCGGCGAGCTTCTTGGACAGGATCGACGCGACGATCAGCGGGATCGATTCGACGGTGCCGGTGGCGTCGCGGATCGCGTACAGCCGCCGGTCGGCGGGCGCGAGCGTCGCGGTCTGCCCGACGATCGCGCACCCGGCGGTGGCGACGGCCGCGCGCAGCTTCGCGTTGTCGGGGGCCACGTCGTAGCCGGGGATCGACTGCAGCTTGTCGAGCGTGCCGCCGGTGTGACCCAGGCCGCGGCCCGAGATCATCGGGACCTGGCCGCCGCACGCTGCGACGATCGGCGCCAGCAGCAGGCTGACCTTGTCGCCGACGCCGCCCGTCGAGTGCTTGTCGAGGATCCGTTGCGAATCCCACTGCAGGACGTCGCCCGAATCGCGCATCGCACCGGTCAGCGCGATCCGCTCGTCCTTCGACATGCCGCGCCAGACGATCGCCATCGCGAGCGCGCCGACCTGGGCGTCGCTCACCGACGTGTCGGTGATGCCGGCGACGAGGAACTGGATCTCCTCGGCGGTCAGCTCGCCGCCGTCGCGCTTCTTGCGGATCACCTCGGCCGCGAGCACGGGCTTACAGCTCCTCCACGAAGCGCGTGATCAGCGGCGCCAGGTCGCTCGCGGCGGCTCGTCCTGCATCCCCTCGGCGAGGTTGCTGATCGCCGACACAGCGGTGACGCGCAGGCCGCAGTGGCGCGCCACGATCGTCTCGTGGACGGTCGACATGCCGACCGCGTCGGCACCCATCGTGCGGAAGGCGCGGATCTCGGCGGGCGTCTCGAAGCTCGGCCCGCCCACCGCGAGGTAGACGCCGTCGTGAAGCGCGACGCCGATCGCGTCGGCGGCGGCGTGGAGTCGCGTGTGGAGCTCCGGGTCGTAGGCGTCGCGCAGGCTCGGGAAGCGCGGGCCGATGGTGTCGTCGTTGGGCCCGGCGAGAACGTTGACGCCGGTCATGTTGATGTGGTCGGTGATCGCCATCAGCGAGCCCGCGCCGACCTCCGCGCGCAGCGACCCGGCGGCGTTGGTGAGCACGAGGATCTCGGCGCCCGCCGCTCGCAGCATCCGGATCGGCGTGCGGATGAGGTTCATGTCGCCGCCCTCGTAGACGTGCGCGCGTCCCTGGAGGACCGCCACCGGGACGCCGCTGATGCGCCCGAGCACCGCGCTGCCGGCGTGGCCGGCGACGGTCGGGCGCGGGAAGCCGGGCAGCTCCTCGTAGGACACGCGGACGGCGTCCTCGACGGCATCGGCGACCGCGCCGAGGCCGGAGCCGAGCACGATGCCGACCCGCGGCGGCGCGGGCGCGCGCCGAGCGAGCTCGTTCACGCGTTGAGCTCCGCCACGCCGAACGACTCGGGGAGCAGGGCGCCGAGCGTCGTCGTCTTGCTGCCCATGTACACGGGTGTGTCCGGGCCCGCGAACTCGGACAGCCGCTGGCGGCAGCCCCCGCAGGGCGGGCAGACGTCGACGTTGGCGGCGGCGACCGCGATCGCGGTGATCTTCGTCTCGCCCGCCGCGATCATGGTGCCGATCGCGCTGGCCTCGGCGCACTGGCTCTGCGGGTAGGCGGCGTTCTCGACGTTCGTGCCGACATGGATCGCGCCGCCGGCGCCGCGCAGCGCCGCGCCGACGGGGAAGTGCGAGTACGGGACGTGCGCGTTCGCCATGACGGCGCGCGCCGCGTCGACCAGCACCCGCGGCGTGTCGAGCAGGAGGTCGGAGTAGCTGCCGGAGACGAGGTTCGCGTCGTCGATCTCGAGTTCCTTGCGCAGCCGCTCGACGCGCTGCCTCGCGGGCTCCGCGTCACCGTCGACGAGCCCTTCGAGCTCCATGTACGAGCCCAGGCCATCGACCGCGTCGAGGTGGATGCGCACGTTCTCCCAGAGCAGCAGCCGCCGCTTCTTCGCCACGACCACCTTCGTCCCGTACGCCGCGTCGAGCGCCTCCTTCAGCGCGGCGGCATCTGGCGCCGCGACGCGCAGGTACTCGCTGACGCGCGCCTGGTCGTCGTCGGACCGGCGGTAGGCGATCAGCTCGTCGTCGCCGGGTGTCTGCTCGCGCAGTTTCACGCGCGCGCGCGAGCCGCCGAAGTACGTGTCGCGCTGGCTGATCTCGCCCTCGTCGGCGGCGCCCAGCGCGAGCGCCAGCTCGAGCGTGCGAGCGGGATCGGGGTCGCGGGCCTTCAATTCGACGTTGCGCATCGGTCTGCTCTCGACCCTATCGATCCTCTAGGCTCGCCCGGCCGTGGCCCAGCGCCTGATCGTCGTCGACCACCCCGTGCTAGCCGATCGGCTGGCGGTCCTGCGCTCCGCCGACACGCCTCACGGCCAGTTCCGCCAGGCGCTCTTCGAGGCTTCGGCGATCCTCGCGGTCGAGGCGGCACGCGAGCTGCCGGTCACGCAGGTCGAGGTCACGACCCCGCTGGAGGCGACGACCGGCAGCCGGCTGCCGCAGGAGATCGCGGTCGTGCCGGTGCTCCGCGCCGGGCTCGGCATGGTCGAGGGGTTCCTGCGCCTGCTGCCCGACGCGCGCGTCGGGCATCTCGGCATGCAGCGCGACGAGGAGGAGCTGACGCCGCGCGACTACTATGAACGCCTGCCGGCGCAGCTCGCCGACGCCTACGTCTACCTGCTCGACCCGATGCTCGCGACCGGCGGCAGCGCCGTCCATGCGCTCGACCGCCTGCGCGAGGCCGGCGCGGTACGCCTCGCGCTGATCTGCCTCGTGGCGGCGCCCGAAGGGCTCAAGGCGGTCGAGGAGGCACACCCCGACGTCACCGTCTGGACCGCCGCGGTCGACCGCCAGCTCGACGAGCGCGGCTACATCCGCCCCGGCCTCGGCGACGCGGGCGACCGCGTCTTCGGCACCCTCTAGCGCAGCCCAGGGGCCAGTCCCCCAGTTGCAGCCTGCAAAAAAGGGGACAGACCCCTCAGTTGCACGATGCGGAAAAGGGGACAGACCCCTTTTTCGCACCTTGCGAATGAGGGGACTGGCCCCTGATTCGCTAGGGCGACGGGCCTAGCTCGCAGGCCGAGCCGTCGTAGGTCACCTTCGCCGCGCCGTGGCGCGTCATCGAGGCGATCCAGAGGGTCCGGCTGGCCTCGCGGCCACGGACGGTCACGCCGTGCGACGTGGTCGTGACCTCAAACGTCTGAGAGGCGCCGACCGAGCAGCTCACCGCGCGCTTGCCCTTCAGCGTCTGCGCGTCGGTGATCTGGGACGGCGGTACCGAGGGACCAGGCTCGCAGTAGTCCTTGACGGTCTTCACGCGGGCGCGGACGTCCGCGTAGAGCAGCAGGTTGCCGCCGGCGAAGTTCGGGTCGTAGCGGTAGACCTGGATGTTCGGCGTGTGCGCAGCCGGGACATGGAAGCTGCGCAACGTCTTGTGGCCGTGCGGCCACAGCAGGACCGTTGTCTTGACAGCTCCGCAGAAGTAGGCCTTCGGCTTCGCGGCGGGCGACGCGGCGGTCGCGGCGAAGGCGGCCGACAGCACTGCGATCAGGAGGGCGAGCCGGATCCGCATGCGCGCAGCCTCCCACGCCGCGGCAGGCGTGTGCGAAAACCTCGCCTACGGCACGAGCTCGCGCACCATGGGGGCGACTTCGTGCGCGAAGCGCTTGATCTCATCGGGGTCGTCGGTCATGAGGATGAAGGCGCTGATGCCGTGGTCCTCGTAGAGCTGCGCGAGCCGGCGCGCGTCGAAGTTCGTGTCGATGTTGTAGAGCCGGCGGATCTGCCGGGGATCGCGGCCCGCCTGCTCGGCGGCGGCGTCGATCTGCGCGGTCAGCTCCCCGAGCGCCTCCGGCGGAGCGCCGCCCTTGCTCACCAGCCAGCCGTCGGCCTTGCGCCCCGTGAGCCGCAGCATCCGCGGCTTGTACGCTCCGAGCCAGATCTCGATGCGGTCGGTGGGCGGCGGCCCTTCGTCCCAGAAGCCGCGGATCGCGTCGATCGCCTCGCTCAGCGCGTCGACGCTCTCGCCGGGGGTGCGCCGCGGTCCGCCGACCCGCTCGATCGCATCCCAGAACGCGCCGGCGCCGAGGCCGAGGTGCATCCGGCCGTCGCTGAGGATGTCGATGCTCGCCGCCGCCTTGGCGATCGTGACCGGCAGGCGCAGCGGCAGGTTCGCCACGTTCGGCGCGAGGAAGATGCGGTCGGTCTGCGCCGCGACCATCGCCAGCAGCGTGAAGGCGTCGAAGAAGCGCCGCTGGTACGGATGGTCCTGGAACGTGACGATGTCGAGGTGCTCGCGCTCGGCGAGCTTGGCGAGCCTGAGGACGTCGTGCGCGTCGGCTGCGTTGGGCGTGATGAAGACGCCGAAGCGCAGGTCATGTCCGTAGTCGGTCACGGTGGCGAGCCTACACTTGGCCGATGGAAGCGCCACCGGGCACTACAACCGGTGATGTGACCGCGGAGGAGCTGCGCCTCGCGGCGCGCAACCACGCCCTGCCACTCGAGGCGCTGCGCGAGCCGCTGACCCCCGCCGGCCTGCATTACCTCCTCATCCACTACGACATTCCCGCGGTCGACGCAAGCGCCTGGCGCCTGCAGATCGACGGCGCGGTGGAGCGCCCGCTGGTGCTGTCGCTCGACGACCTGCGCGCGCGCGAGCCTGTGACGCGACCCGTGACGCTCGAGTGCGCCGGCAACGGCCGCGCGCTGCTGGAGCCGCGCCCGCTCAGCCAGCCGTGGCTTGCCGAAGCGATCGGCACCGCGGAGTGGACCGGCGTCCCGGTGGCGCCGCTGCTCGAAGAGGCCGGCCTGCGCGACGACGCCGTCGAGATCCTGTTCACCGGCCTGGACCGCGGCATCGAGGGCGGCATCGAGCAGGCCTACGAGCGCAGCCTGTCGCGGTGGGAGGCGCTCGGGCCCGACGCGATGCTCGCCTACGCGATGAACGGCGTCCCCCTGCCGCCGCAGCACGGGTTCCCGGTGCGGCTGGTGATCGCCGGCTGGTACGGGATGGCGCACGTCAAGTGGCTCGGCGCGATCACCGCGCTGACGGAGCCGTTCGACGGCTACCAGCAGAGCGTGGGCTACCGGATGTACGACGCCGACGGCGTCGCGGGCGAGCCGGTCACGCGGATCATGCCGCGCTCGCTCACGGTCCCGCCCGGCATCCCGGACTTCTTCACGCGCGCGCGAACGGTCGACGCCGGGCAGTGCACCCTGCGCGGCCGCGCGTGGTCGGGGTGGGCGGAGATCACGCATGTCGAGGTGAGCACCGACGGCGGCGCGACGTGGTCCGACGCGTCGCTGGACGCGCCGCTCGGCGAACGGGCGTGGCGCGGGTGGAGCCTCGACTGGGACGCGACGCAACGTCCAGCCGCTCGATCCGCCCTGGAACCTGAAGGGCTACGCCAACAACGTCGTCGAGCGGATAGCCGTGAGCGTCAGGACCACGTAGGCTCGACCCCCACGGTGGCGACGACCGAGAGCACGCCGAGGGTCGCGGGCGCGCGGGAAGCGGGCCCCGGCGTCGTGGTGCTGTTCGACACGCGCAGCGGGACCGAGCGCGAGCTGATCGAGCGGTGGGCACAGCGCGTGCACCCCGGCGCCGACCTGATTGCGCACGACGAGGCGTTGCTGGCTGAGCGTCTGGCGCGCGGCGACGACCCGCTGATCGTTCCGGCGCGCGTCACCTGGCTGCCGAGCGCTCGCGACTCGACGTCGATGCTCGGCGATCTCCGCGCGCTCGTCGGCCGGCAGCCCGCGCCGTTCCTGCAGCGGCTCGTCCTGGCGCGGGCGCCCGGGCGCGCGATCGTCAGCCCCGGCGAGCCGGCCCGCGCCGGGGAGCTGGCCCAACAGTTCGAGATCGAGACCGGCGGCGTCGGCGACTTCGTCGCGTTCGTCAGCCGCCGCGCGACGCTGGCGGTCGACCGCGCCGAACGCCCGCTGATCGGCGATCGCTACAAGGTGCCGCGGCTCGTCGCCGAGCAGGTCGCCGCGTCCGCGCGCGTGCGCGAGCGCGCGGCGGCGGTGGCGGCGAAGCTCGGCCGCGATCCCGACGACGTGCTCGCCGAGCTGACCGCGGACCTGCAAGAGATCGCGGCCGTCCAGAGCCCCCCGGCGATCGACACGTTCCGCGCGGTCATGGGGCCGCTGCACCGGCGCGCGTGGACGGTGAAGGCGGACACCGCGGAGCTCGAGGCGCTGCGTGAGCTCAACCGCACGACCGCCCTCGTGTTCCTGCCGTCGCACCGCTCGTACTCCGATCCGCTCGTGCTGGCCGACGTGCTCGACGCCGCGGACTTCCCGCGCAACCACGTGCTCGCCGGCGGCAACATGTCGTTCTGGCCGATCGGCCCGCTGGGCAAGCGCGCCGGGCTGATCTTCATCCGCCGCTCGTTCGGCGGCGACCAGGTCTACAAGCTCGCGATCCGCGAGTACTTCGGCCACCTCGTCGCCAAGCGCTTCAACCTCGAGTGGTACATCGAGGGCGGCCGCAGCCGCACGGGCAAGCTGCGCCCTCCGCGCTACGGGCTCTTGCACTACCTCGTGCGCGCGCTCGAGGACGGCAACGGCGCGGACGTCACGCTCATCCCNGGTCGACGCGATGGCGGCCGAGCAGGGCGGCGGCGCGAAGTCGGCCGAGGGCATCGGCTGGCTCGCCGGATACCTGCGCGCGCAGCGGCGCAACGTCGGCGCGGTGCGCGTGCGCTTCGGCGTGCCGCTCTCGCTGCGCCAGGCGCTGGCGGACGCGGGCGACGGCAGCGCGCAGCTCGAGAAGGTCGCGTTCCGGATCATGGTCGGCATCAACCGCGCGACGCCGGTGACCGCGAGCTCGCTCGTCACGTTCGCGCTGCTGAGCGTGCGCGACCGCGCGCTCACGCTCGAGCAGGTGCGCGAGGTGATCGCGCCGCTGCTCGACCACCTCGACGCCCGCGACATCCCGGGGCCTGCGGCCGACCTGCGCGACGCCTCGGCGGTGAACGACACGCTGGCGGCGCTCGTCGACAGCGGCGTTGCGAGCGTGTACGCCGACGGCGTCGAGCCCGTGTGGTCGATCGCGCCCGACCGCGAGCACGTCGCGGCCTTCATGGAGCTGGTCATGCTCGACCTCGCCACGACGCCGCCCGTCGGCGACGGCGCCGACGCGGCGTGGCGCAAGGCGCTCGCGCTGCGTGACCTGTTGAAGTTCGACTTCTTCTTCGCCCGCAAGATGCGCTTCGCCGACCAGGTCAGCGACGAGGCGCGCCGGCTCGGGTGGGACGGCTCGAGCGCGCCGGGCGAGGCGCGCAAGCGGCTCGCCGCGGCGCCGGTGCTCCTCGCGCACGGCGTGCTGCGGCCGTTCGTCGACGCGCAGTACGTCGTCGCCTGCCGGCTGGCGTCGCGCGGCGACCAGCCACTCGCCGACGAGGGGCGGTTCGTCCACGAGTGCCTCACCCACGGGCGTCAGCTGCTGCTGCAGGGCCGCATCCACGGGGCCGACTCCGTCTCGCGCGAGCTGTTCGCCA
>VAYD01000112.1 GCA_005883905.1 Actinomycetota bacterium | reverse complement strand
GCGCGACCCGCGTCACCTCATCGGCGAACGACGAGAGCTGGTCGACCATCGTGTTGATCGTCTTCTTCAGCTCCAGGATCTCGCCCTGCGCGTCGACCGTGATCTGCTGCGTCAGGTCGCCGTTGGCGACCGCCGTCGTGACCTGCGCGATGTTGCGCACCTGGTCGGTCAGGTTCGCCGCCATGAAGTTCACGTTCTCTGTCAGGTCCCGCCACGTGCCCGACACGCCCGGCACCTCCGCCTGGCCGCCGAGCACCCCGAGCGTCCCCACCTCTCGCGCGACGCCTGTGACCTGCTCGGCGAACAGGCGCAGCGTGTCGGTCATCGAGTTGATCGTCTCCGCCAGCGCCGCGACCTCGCCCTTGGCCTCGACCGTCACCTTCTGCGACAGGTCGCCGTTGGCGACGGCCTTCGTGACCGACGCGATCTGGCGCACCTGGTCGGTCAGGTTCGACGCCATGACGTTCACCGAGTCCGTCAGGTCGCGCCACGTCCCGGACACGTCGTCGACCTGCGCCTGGCCGCCCAGCTCGCCCTCGGTGCCGACCTCGCGCGCCACGCGCGTCACCTCGTCGGCGAACGACGACAGCCGGTCGACCATCGCGTTGATCGTGCGCGCCAGCGCGGCGACCTCGCCCTTGGCCTCGACCGTCACCTTCTGCGACAGGTCGCCCTCCGCCACCGCCGTCGTCACCGCGGCGATCTGACGCACCTGGTCGGTCAGGTTGGACGCCATGACGTTCACGGAGTCCGTCAGGTCGCGCCATGTACCCGAGACGCCCTTGACCTGGGCCTGGCCGCCGAGCTTGCCCTCGGTGCCGACCTCGCGCGCCACGCGCGTCGTCTCGTCGGCGAACGACGACAGCTGGTCGACCATCGCGTTCACGGTCGTGCCGATGCGGTGGAACTCGCCGCGCACCGGCTGGCCCTCGATCGTCAGCGCCATCTTCTGGCTCAGGTCGCCCGCGGCGACCGCGGTGATGACGCGCGCCACCTCCGTCGTCGGGCGCACGAGGTCGTCGATCAGCGCATTGACGGACTCGATCGACGCGGCCCATTCGCCGTACACCCCGGGCAGCACGGCGCGCTCGGTCATGCGTCCGTCGCGGCCGATCACGCGCGCCACGCGGGCCAGCTCCTTGGCCATCCGCCGGTTCTGGCCGACGAGCTCGTTCACGCGACCCTGCAGCTCTCCTACGACGTCGCGCCTGCGCGCCGGCAGGCGTACCGAGAAGTCCCCCTCGCAGGCCGCCGCGAGCGCGCGGACGACCTCCTCGAGCGATTCCTCGATCGTGGGCGCCGACCTCTGTGTCATCCGGGACCTCTTCCCCCTCGGGTCCGCCCTGCGGGCAGACCGACCACCGTCTCTGTGGACGTGACCGCGGGCGCATACCCTCAGCCACGCACCACTCAAACCTTATTCCTGAGCGAAGACGCGGTCCACCACTCGTTGAGCCGCATGGCCGTCGTCGAGCTCGCAGAACTCGGCGGCGAAGCCGGCGTAGCGCTGCGCATACTCGGCGCGCACCGCGTCGAGGTCCCGCAGCGCCTGCGCGACGTGATCGCTCGTTTCCAGCAGCGGTCCCGGCGCGCGCTCGAGGAAGTCGAAGTAGAAGCCGCGGACCTCGTCGCGGTAGGTCTCGAGGTCGTAGGTGAAGAAGAGCATCGGCCGGCCGGTGTTGGCGAAGTCGAACATCATCGACGAGTAGTCGGTAACCAACACGTCGGCGACGAGCAGCAGCTCCGCGGCGTCGGGATAGCTCGACACGTCGCGCACGAAGCCGTCGGGCGTCTCGGGCACCGGGTCGAGCACGTAGTGGTGCTTGCGGAACAGGATCACGGTGTCGTCGCCGACCGCCTTGCGCAGGCCGTCGACGTCCAGGTGCAGGTCGAGGCGGTAACGCCCGCGACGGTCGGTGACCTGGTCGCGGAACGTCGGCGCGTAGAGCACGGTGCGCACGCCCTCGGGCACGCCGAGCAGCGCGCGCACCCGGCGCCTGGCCTCATCGGCGTCGGGGCGCGCCAGCAGGTCGTTCCGCGGGTAGCCGGTCTCGAGCATCTCGCCGGTGAGCTGGTACGCGGCGCGCATGATCGGCGTCGAGAAGCGGTTCGGCGAGACCACGTACTGCCAGTTGCGCAGCTGCTCCTCCCAGTGGGCCTCGAAGCCGCGCTTGGTCTTCAGCATGGCCGACACGTCGAAGCCCAGGCGCTTGAGCGGCGTGCCGTGCCAGGTCTGCAGGCACACCTGGTCGTCGCGCCGCCGGAACCAGACCGGGAAGTGGTCGTTGTCGACCACGTAGCGGGCGCGCGCGAGCAGCTCGTGATGCTCGCGGCTGCCGTCGCGCACGGCGCGCGACCCCTCCGGCGCGATCGCCATCCCGTCCGTGATCACCCAGCGGTGCTCGAGCGGAGCTCCACGCCGGACCAGCTCGTCGAAGACGGCCCGCGGGCTGTCGGAGCACTGGCGGCCGCCGAAGCTGGTGTAGACCACGATGTCCTCGACCGGGTCGGAGCGGTGCGCCCGGTAGGCGACCCTGCGCAGCCGCCGCTGGTGGTACGGGCCGCGCTCGTCCTCGTCGAGATCGGAGCGCACGACGACGATCGCCGTGTCGTTGCGCGTCGTCCCCAGCGCGAACGGCTTGTGGTCGATCTCCGTGTCGACCGGCAGCTGCGCGTGAAGGTCGTCGCCGAGCATCGCGGGGACGGCGTCGACGTCGGCGACCGTCCCGACAGGGCGCGCCTCGACGTCCCACATCCCCTGGCGCAGCGGCAGCTCACCCGCCAGCGACGGCATCCGCGTCGCCGTGATGCGCGCGCGGAAGCGCCCCGGCCGGTCGCCCGGCTCGATCGGGAACACGGCCTCCATCAGCAGCTCCCTGTTGACGAGGACCAGCTCGCGGGACCGCGGCTCGGCGTGGAAGTCGCCCTCGACCTCGAGGTCGCCCTCGGCCGTCCAGCGGGCGTCCGTGAGCGCCGGGCGAGGGCGGCGATCCTCGAGCACAGCGTCGCCCTGACCGGTGCGCCGCAGCGCGATCTCGCGTTCGCCCTGCTCCCAGACCCCGGGCCGCAGGTCGGGCGGGAACTGCACGCGGTGGCGGCGGTTGCCGTGCGTGACCAGCAGCCACCAGGGCGTTTCGAGCTGATGTTCGTCGGCAAGGTCCGCGACGGGGATCCGCGCCTCGTAGTCGTGGCCGGTCACCGCGATCGGGTACTCGAGCGTGGCCGAGCCGTCGATGCGCAGCAGCTCGAGCTTGAGCGCCGCATCGCGCGGCATCCGCAGCGTGCCGCGCACGACGATCTCGTCGCCGTCACGCCGGTGCTCGCTCAGCGCGGCCCAGTGGCCGGCGACGCGCACGCGGATCGAGCCGGTATTGGCGGGGACGGCGCGGACCAGCGTCCCGCCGTCGAGCGTCACCGACGCTGCGCGCGGGCGATGCGCGACGTCCATCGCGAAGCGCACGCGCCGGCGCCGGATGAGACCGGAGCGGACGCTGATGTACAGGTCGAAGCCGCCGTAGCGCCAGCGGCCCAGCACGCGCAGCCGGCGCGCGGCGATCGTCGCGTCGAACCCCGACCACGACACGTCGTGCAGGCCTTGGCGCGGGTTGGTCGTCGCGTCGGCCCGATGGGTCGCCCGCATCTTGAAGCGGATCGGGTGCAGCGCCAGGCGCAGGCGCCGCAGCGGCCCGATCCCGACCATCAACACGGTGACGCGCTGCGCGCCCTCGCGATCCGCCGGGATCCCCCGGATGAACCCGTAGCCGCCGAGGTGCAGCCGCTCCCCCTCCCAGTGCAGGTCGTCGACCTGCGTGATCAGCG
>VAYD01000111.1 GCA_005883905.1 Actinomycetota bacterium | reverse complement strand
GTACCGGCGCAACAGCGTGACGCTCACGCCGACGGAGTTCCGCGTGCTTGCGGCGCTGGCCGCGCGGCCCGGCGAGGTGCTGCGGCGGGCCCAGCTGACCGCGGCGGCCTGGCCGCACGGCGGCATCGTGCACGACAACACGCTCGACGCCTACATCGCCCGCATCCGGCGCAAGCTGCGCGACATCGGCGCACCGGAGGCGGTCGAGACGGTGCGGGGCGTGGGATACGTCCTGCGATGAGCCTGCGAAACCGGTTGCTCGGCATCTCGCTGCTGACGCTGGCGATCGGCGTCGGCGCGCTGCTGATCGTCGGCAACGTCCTGTTGCGCTCCGGCGTGCAGGAGGAGGCCGACAGCGTGCTGCGGGCGCGCGCCGAAGCGCAGCTCGCGGCGCTGACCGTGACGCCCGCCGCGCGCGTGAGCATCCGCGAAGGGCCGAACGACCGCGCGCTGGACGAGCACTCGTGGGTGATCGAGGGCGCCCGCGTCCTCGAACGGCCGACGGACGTCTCGGCGAGCCTCGACCGCGCGGCGGTGGCGCTCGGGCGCAGTGGCCGGACGGTGCAGCGCGACGGACCCGGCGATGTCCGGTTGCGCGCGGTTCCCGTGCGGGCGACGGGTTCGCAGCGCCGGATCGGCGCGGTCGTGGTCGGCTACTCCATGGCGCAGCTCGAGCACGTGCAGCACGAGGTGCTGCTCGGCTCGCTCGTCTTCGCCGCGCTGGTCCTGCTCGCCGGCGCGCTTGCGATCCGCGGCGCGCTCGCCGGCGCGCTGCGGCCGGTCGCGCACATGACCGCGGATGCCGAGGAGTGGGGCGCACGCGACCTCGACCGGCGCTTCGACCTGGGCCCGTCACGCGACGAGCTGACCGGCCTGGCCGCGACGCTTGATGGGCTGCTGTCGAGGATCGCTGCGTCGCGGCGCCACGAGCAGCGCTTCGCGAGCGAGGTCGCGCACGAGCTGCGCACGCCGATCGCTGGCCTGCGCGGGCGCGCGGAGCTGGCGCTCGAAGCGAACGGGCCCGGTGCCGGCGACGAGCGCGAGCAGGCGCTGCGCGCGGTGGTCGCCGACACGGCGCGGCTCGACAAGGCGATCGGCACGCTGATGGCGGTCGCGCGGCGCGAGCTCGACCCCTCGGCGGGATCCGTCGACCTCGCCGCCATCGCGTCCGAGATCGACGACGTGGCGGTCGAGATCCGTGGCCCGGTGCCGGCGGCCGAGGGCGAGGCGGACGTCGTTCGCCGGGCGCTCGCGCCGCTGGTCGACAACGCCCGCCGCCACGCGCGCACCGGCGTGGTGCTGGAGGTGTCCGACCAGAACGGGAACGTGCAGGTCGCGGTTCGCGACGACGGGCCCGGTCTGGACCCGACCCTCGGCGAGCGCGCGTTCGACCCCGGCGTGCGCGGCGACGGCGAGCCGGGCGACGGCGCCGGCCTCGGGCTGCCGCTCGCGCGGCGGCTGGCGCGCTCGTGCGGCGGCGACGTCGTCGCGGGCCCCGGGCCGGGCGGGTGCTTCGTGCTCGAACTTCCGGCCATCGGGAGCCAGGCAGTCAGGTAGCCGTCAGGCCCCCCGCCGCACCCTTGCGGGCATGACTGCTCGCAAGATGCTGAACAAGGTCCCGGAGATCACCCTCTTCTTCTGGGTCATCAAGATCATGTGCACCACGGTCGGCGAGACCGCTGCCGACTACGTGAACGACAACCTCGGCTTCGGCCTCGTCAACACCACGTACGTCGCCGGCGCCATTCTGGCCATGCTGCTGCTCGTGCAGTTCAGCCTGCGCCGGTATCTCGCGCCCGCCTACTGGGCCGTGGTGGTGGTCATCAGCGTCTTCGGCACGCTGATCACGGACAACATGAGCGACCTGCACAACGTGCCGCTGACGACGAGCACGCCGATTTTCGCGGCGATCCTCGCCGTCGTGTTCGGGATCTGGTACGCGGTCGAGCGCACGCTGTCGATCCACACGATCTTCACCCGGCGCCGCGAGGCGTTCTACTGGCTGGCGATCCTGTTCACGTTCGCGCTCGGCACCGCCGCGGGCGACCTGGTGGCGGAGAAGTTCAGCCTCGGCTACGGCCCGTCGATCGCCATCTGGGCCGGCGGCATCGCCGCGATCACGGTCGCGCACTACGCGCTGCGGATGAATGCGGTGCTCTCGTTCTGGCTCGCGTACATCCTCACGCGGCCGCTCGGCGCGTCGATCGGCGACTTCATGTCGCAGCACAGCCACAAGTACGGCGGCCTCGGCCTCGGCACGACCGGGACGAGCTACATCTTCCTCGGCTGCATCCTCGCGCTGGTGACGTTCCTCTCCATCACGAAGCGCGACCAGAGCTCCACTCCGGAGCTCGAGGCCGCCTGAGGTCGCCTGCGGCGGCCGCCCTCACGGCGGCCGCCGCACGGCGCATTCAGCGTTCCGGCAAGCCGGCGTGCGACAGCACGTAGCCGGCCACCTTGCTCCCGAGGGTGCGTCCCGGCTCGTCGTCGAGCGAGCTGTGGACGCCCGCGTAGATGCGGCTGCGACCGGCCTCGTCGACGGCTGCGGAGAAGCTCGGGAAGCTTCGCGTGACGCCGGGCAGCACCTCGGACGTGACCGAGAACGCGACGTCGTCCCCGAACGATCCCTGCAGGACCGTCGCCGCCGCCGCGCTGATGACGCTGTGCGCCCCCGGGTAGCTCGGGTCCGCCGGCGTCGTCGCGAGCGGCGTCCAGCCTGGGTCGACCGTCTCGCGGATCGCCGTGACCGGCCGCCAGAAGCGGTACGCGTACTTCGCGTCGTAGAACGCGATCGTGCCGTCGGCGAGGCTGAGGTTCAGCAGCGCGAACAGGCGCGCGTCCTTCACGAGCCCCTCGTGATGCGCCGCCGCCACCGTCTGAGCAATCTCGTTCCAGTAGTTCTGGATCGGCGCCGCCCAGAACCGCGCGATCTGCGTCTGGTCGACGGTGCGCGTTGCCGACGTGTTCTGTCCGAGCGAGCGGACCTGCTCGATCGCGTCCGCGTAGCGCCGGCTGCTCAGCGCCGGCGGCGGGGGTGGCCGGAACTGATCTCCCGAGCGCAGGACCCATGGCCGGATTGCGCCCCAGTGCGTGAACACCGGCGCGGCGAATGCCGGCGGCGTCGGACGGTAGTCGCCCGGCTGGCCGGTCGTGACGTACGACGGCGGCGTCGCGCTCGAGCCGTCGTTCGCGCGCTGCGCGAGCTCGTGGGCCGCGGCCGCGGCGCCTGCCAGCGCGCCTCGCTCCCGCCTGGTCGCGGACGGGACCTCCGCACGCTCGCGCTGCCCCTGGTCGTCGAGCGCCGGACGCATCGACGGGTACAGCGAGCTGAGCACGTCGTGGCCGGCGACGGTCGCGGCCGCCCAGCGCGACGCGCTCGGCGGCGCCCCGGCGACGGCGTCCTCGATGGCGGCGTGCAGCAGCGCGAAGCTGCGCGTCGGGTGCACGGTGGGCGGCTGCGCGCCCGGCGTGCGGACGATCGACAGCAGCGTCCGGTTCCAGGTGATGACCGGATCTGGGCTGCTATGTGCCGCCGCCGGGGCGGCGCCCACCAGCGACACGGCGACGGTGGCGAGTGCGGTGCGGATCATCGATCGATCCCCTTGCCGCTCGGCGAGACGATGTCCCACGGGGCGCCGAACTGGTTGAGCCCCTCGCCGGCGATCTGGCCGGCGTGCGAGTCGCCCGCATAGAAGTAGAGCGGGTGGCCGGCGTATGTCACCTCGCGCCCGCCGTCGCGCCGGGCGACCGTCCCGAGCTTGGCAGCGCTCACGCCGGCGCCGCGCGCGACGTGCCCGCTTGCGATCAGCGGCGGCCATACCGAAGCGCAGCTGCCGTAGCAGGCGCTCTGGCCGCCGCGGTCCTTTTCGAAGAGGTAGAGCGCGCGCCCGCGCCCGTCGACGAGGTAACGGCCGAGCGAGCCGGACCGGACCTGCACCCTGACGCTTCGGGCGGCACCCGCGCGCGGCGAGGCCATGCCGGTGCCGGCGAGCCCGATGGCGATGATCGCCGCCAGTACGACGATCACCCCGACCGGGATGAAGAACTTCAACTGAGACATGAGAATCTCCTACAGCATGTAGTAGATACGGACATGTCTCTGTAGACGCCACAGCGCCGTCGACCTTCCCGCGACGCGTCAGAACCGGCGTGAGGCCCAGACGCCGAGTGCGAGCGCCGTCGCCGGCATCAGCGCAAGGACGATCACACAGGGCGCCGGGGACACGGGCGAGCCCCGCCGTGGCCATGCCGGCGAGCGCGAGCGGCAGCGAGTAGTCACGGTGGACGCCCAGGATGTGGTCGGCGCGCTCGGGTCCGACCCCGCCGTCGAACGCCAGCATCGCCGCGGCGAGGACCGACGTGTCGCCGCCCACCGCCGCGAGCGCCTGATCGTCGGCCGCGATCTCGGCAAGCGTGTCGTAACGACGGGCGAGCGCCCGGACCGGCGGCGCGAAGAACAGCGCCTCGCCGAGCAGTCGCGCGGTCACGATCCGCAGCGGATCGCGACGGGCGCGGTGCATACGCTCGTGCGCGATGACGGCGGTGAGCTCATCGTCTGTGAGCCTGCGCAGCGCGCCGTCCGAGACATAGATGCGCGGGCGAACCAGGCCGAGGCAGAACGCCTGCACGCCCGGATGAGCGACGACCGTGATGTCGGGAGCGCCACGGAGCGGCCCGAGCACGGGAAGTCGCGCGTGCAGGAGGCGATGGCTGCGGACGATCGCGACGGTGCCGCGGGCAATCGCGACGACGACGGCGATGCCGAATGTCGCGAGCACCAGGAGTGCGATCGCAGCGGGATTTGCGGCCGGCAGCGCGACAACGAGCCCGAGCACGGAGACGACGTGCACCGGTTCCGACCGCACGGAGAGATCGGCGAGCGACACGCCGACGGCGCCGACGACTACGAGCAGGGCGAGCCCCGCAAGACAGGTCCACAGCCGGTAGGCGCGCGCGGCGGCGTCACTCGCGGGCGGCAAGGCGGCGCAGCGCGCGGACGCGCGCGGGGTCGAGGGTCTGCATCGCGCGCGCGAAGTTCACGAGCGCGTGATCGCCGTAGTCGGCGAGTATCTGCTGGACCTCGGCCTGCGCGCGCTGCTCGAGATACGCATCTCGTTCCAGGCGCGGCCCGTAGATGTCGGTCTTGCCCTGACGCTCTCGCTGCAGCAGGCCCTTGGCGTCGAGCCGGGTCATGATCGTCATGTAGGTCGTGTATGCCCGCGGCTTCGACGCACGCGTGTTCAACGCTTCCATGACGTCACGGACCGTGCCGCGCTCGAGCCGCCACATCTCATCCATGACCTCGGCTTCGAGCTCGTGCAGCGCAGGGGGAACGGCCATCGTCTCTGGATCGTAGATCACGGTTTCGGCAACGCGGCCGTGGACGGCCGCGGCGGGTAGAGGATCGGCCCGATGCCGTCGAGCGGCTCGCCAGGGTCACGGGGCGAGAAGCGCTTCATGCGGCTGTTGAGGCTGTAGCGGGGGCCGATCTCGACCATGCCGTTGCGCACACGCGTGAGGAACCGGTCCAGCGGCCGCGGGGGCGGCCCGCCGATGCGCCGGCCGCGGAAGTCATAGACGCCGCCATGGCAGGGGCAGACGAAGGCCTTCGCGGCGTCCTTGTAGCTGACGGGGCAGCCGACATGGGCGCAGCGCGAGCTGATCGCGATGAAGTGGCTGAAGCGGTCGATCGGCTCGGTGTCGATCTGCGGATCGCGGCGGCGGACGAAGACTGTGGTCTTGTTCGCTTCGCCGATGTCGTCCGCGGTGAGCCGGATCACGGCGGGCATGTACGTGTCCTGCGGAACGTCCTCCGCGCGCCCGACGGGTTGCCACATGATGGGGAGCCGCCTGAAGATCGGGCCGATGGCGAATCCGAGTGCCGGGATCCCGATGGCGGCGGCGGCGACTGCGCCGGCGCTGTTGGCCGTGAGGGTCATGAATCCACGGCGGGAGATTCTACGACGCGACATAGTAGGCAGTCTACGACACTGCGTCGTTGATGCGGGAGATAGCCTGCGCCCCGTGCGTATCGCAGCTGAGGTCGAAGCGGCGCTGTCCTCCGGGCGTGCCGTGGTCGCGCTCGAGAGCACGATCATCGCCCACGGGTTGCCGCGGCCCGACAACCTGCGCGTCGCGCGGGAGATCGAGGCCGCGGTGCGGGACGCGGGCGCCGTCCCGGCGACGATCGCGGTGCTCGGCGGCGAGGTCCGTGTCGGGCTCGGCGACGCCGAGCTCGAGCGCATCGGTTCGAGTGACGACGTCGCGAAGTGCTCGTTGCGCGATCTGCCGGTCGTCTGCGCCCGGGGCGGCGACGGCGCGACGACGGTCGCGGCGACCGCTCACCTTGCCGCACGCGCCGGGGTCGGAGTGTTCGCCACCGGTGGGATCGGCGGCGTGCATCGCGATGCGGCATCGAGCTTCGACGAGTCCGCGGACTTGGTCGAGCTGTCGCGCACGCCGATCTGCGTGGTCTGCGCGGGCGTGAAGTCGATCCTCGACGCGGGAGCCACGCTCGAGCGGCTCGAGACTCTGGGGGTGACCGTCGTCGGCTACCGGACCGACCGGCTCGCGGGCTTCTACCTCAGCGACTCGGGCCTCGACGTGCCGTGGCGGGCCGAGTCGCCCGCCGAGATCGCGGCGATCATGCGCGCGCGGGCGGATGTGGACGCGCCGGGCGGCGTGCTCGTCACGAACCCGCTGCCGCCCGGCGAGCAGCTCGACCCGGCGCTGCACGATCGCGTGCTCGAGGAGGCGCTGGCCGCAGCCGAGCGGCAGGGCATCCACGGCAAGGCGATCACGCCGTTCCTTCTCGACCGCCTCAGGGCCGCGACCGAAGGCGACAGCCTGCGCGCGAACGTGGCGCTGGTCCTGCGCAACGCTGCGCTCGCCGGCGAGATCGCGGTGGCGGCCGCCGCGGCGTGAGGTTCGTCGTCATCGGCGACGTGATGGCGGACGTCGTCGCGGCCCACGACGCGCCGATCGCGCGCGGCAGCGACACGCCGGCGCGCACGCGGCTGCAGGGCGGAGGCGGCGGCGGCAACGTCGCGGCGTGGCTCGCCGCGGCGGGCGGAGAGGTGGCGCTCGTCGGGCGCGTCGGCGCCGACGGGCTGGCCGAGGCCGCGCTGGCCAGGCTGTCGGGCGTCGACCTGCGCGTCGTGCGATCAGGCAGCACCGGCGTCTGCGTCGTGCTCGTCGGCCCGGACGGCGAGCGCACGATGCTGCCGGACCCGGGCGCCAACGACGAGCTGCGCGAGGCGGACCTGCCCGGCGAGCTCTTCGCCACCGGCGACGTGCTCTACCTGTCCGGCTACACCCTGCTGCGAGCGGGCAGCCGCCCGGCTGCGCAGGCCGCTCTCGCGCGCGCCCGAGAACAGGACATGCGGGTCGTGCTCGACGCCGCGTCGGCCGCTCCGCTGGAGCTGGCCCCCAGCTTCACGACCTGGGCCGGCGCCGTCGACCTTCTGCTCGCCAACGAGGACGAGATGGCGGTCCTCGGGGACCGCTGCGACGCGCGCGAGGTCGTGGTCAAGCGCGGCGCCGGCGGAGCGACGTGGACCGACGGTTCGCGGGTCGTCGACGGCGAGGCAGCGACGGTCGAGGCGCGCGACACCACCGGCGCGGGCGACGCCTTCGCGGCGGGCTTCCTCGTCGCATGGCGCGAAGGACCCGAGCGAGCCCTGGCGTGCGGCGCCGAACTGGCGAGCAGAGCCGTGGGTCTGGTCGGCGGACGTCCGGGGTAGCCTCGACGACCATGGACGAAGTGATCCCTGGGATCCTGCACTGGACGGCAAAGCACCCGAACATCGGCGCCGACGTCAGCTCCTATCTGCTGACCGACTCCGGCACCGCGCTGGACCCGCTGCTGCCGGAGGAGGGGCGCCCCGACGGCATCGAGCGCGCTGTCCTCACGGTCCGCCACCACGCGCGCAGCACGCCCGACCTCGGCGTGCCGGTCTTCGTGCATCGCTCCGGGCTGCACGAGTTCGAGGGCACGGATCTCGACGTGCGCGGCTACGACGCCGGCGACGAGCTCGTCCCCGGCGTGCGCGTGCTCCCGTTCGGGCGCATCTGCCCCGACGACGCCGTGCTGCACATCGCGGCCGGTGACGGCGTGCTCGCCTTCGGCGACGGGCTCATCAACTACGGCGAGCTCGGCCATCCGCCGGACCGGTACATCGGCGACGACCCCGAGGCGATCAAGGCCGACATCGTCGACGGCCTTGTGCCGCTGCTGGACGAGGACTTCGACGTGCTGCTGTTCGCGCACGGCGAGCCCGTCGCCAGCGGCGGCAAGGCGCTGCTGCGGGATTTCGTCGAGTCGCGCCGTTAGGGGACGACGAGCCCTCCGCCGTAGGGGTCCTGTTGGGCCTGACCGTAGGGATCCGCCTGGCTGTACGGGTCGGCCTGCTGCTGGCTCTGCGTCGACGTCGGGTTCGCGACGAAGTCCTTGACGGCGTTCGACGCGATCGCGAAGCCGATGCCGACGTTGCCGGACTCGGCGCCGCCGCCGGCGTTGGCGATCTGCGAGTTGACGCCGATCACGTTGCCCTGCTCGTCAAGCAGCGCGCCGCCGGAGTTGCCGGGGTTGATCGCCGCGTCGGTCTGGATCGCGCCCTGGATCGGCGTGCCGTCGGGCGACTGGATCTCACGGTCGAGCGCGGAGACGATCCCGCTGGTGAACGTGTGGTCGAGGCCGTACGGGTTGCCGATCGCGTAGACGGTCTGGCCCACCTGGACGTTCGACGAGTCGCCGAGCGTCAGCGGGTGGAGCTTCGCGCCGTTGGTGTCGACCTGCAGGAGCGCGAGGTCCTTCGAGGCGTCGGCGGCGAGCACCTGTGCCGGCAGCTCGGTGCCGCTCGTGCCGAGCTTGACCGTGACCTGGTCTGCGCCGTCGACGACGTGCTCGTTGGTGACGATCTTGCCGTCGGAGGTGGCCCTGAGCCTGCGTGGCGCTGACGTAGGCGACCGAGTCCTTCGCGTGCGCGTACACGCGCTTGGCGGCGTCGGGGTCGGGGCTGGAGATGGATCGCAGGGACGCCGACCGGGTCGGCGCGGCTTTCGCATTCGGGGTCGAGTGATGTCCGTGGAGCACGGCGACCGCGATCAGGCCGCTCACACCAAGGACAAGGCCGGCCCCGAAGGCGCCGGCCCGGTTCAAGAGGTTCATGCGCTCAAGGATCGGGTGGACCGCTTGCGGCCGGATCAAGGGATCCGTAAGGACGGATAAGTTCACGGCGTGGATCTCGTCACCGCGCGCTTGGCCTTGCACGCGCTCGCCGAGCAGGTGATCAGCCCGCTGCGCGTGCAGGCGACCGGCAACGAGATCGCGCTGCAGCCGCGGCCCGGCGGGTTCGGCACGCCCGACCTGCCGGGCGGTGGATGGGCCGGCGTGAGCGGGCTCGAGGTCGTGGGCCCCGACGGCGCGCACGAGCAGATCGGCTCGCTGCGCGCGGCTGCGCGCTTCGTCGGCCTCGATGGGGCGCAGGTCTGGGCCGACGGCTGGGCGGACCTCGAGGCGCTGAGCGCGGAGGCCGAGATCCACCTCTGGCCCGAGCACTTCGACGTGGCGATCGAGCTCGGCGAGGCGACCTTCGGCGTCTCCCCCGGCGACGAGAACCACCCCGAGCCCTACGCGTACGTCGCGCCCTGGAGCGCGCCGGCGCCGGGCGAGTTCTGGAACGCGACGGGCTTCACCGGGGCGCAGGCGCCGGCCGCCGACGCCGCGGCGCTGTTCCGCGCGGCGCTACAGCACCTTTGACAGGAAGTCCTGCGTGCGCTGCTCGCGCGGGTTGGCGAAGACCTCGCGCGGGGCGCCGGTCTCGACGACCACGCCGTCGTCCATGAACACGACGGTGTCGCCGACCTCGCGCGCGAACCCGATCTCGTGCGTGACGACGATCATCGTCATGCCCTCGTTCGCCAGGCGGCGCATCACGTCCAACACCTCGCCGACGAGCTCGGGGTCCAGGGCGGAGGTCGGCTCGTCGAAGAGCATCAGCTTCGGGTGCATCGCGAGCGCACGCGCGATCGCGACGCGCTGCTGCTGGCCGCCCGACAGCTGCGCCGGGTAGCTGCCGGCGCGGTCGGCGAGTCCGACCATCTCGAGCAGCACCCGCGCGTCCGCCTGAGCTTCTCGCTTCGTCATGCGCTTCAGCAGCACCGGCGCCTCGACGATGTTGTCGATCGCCGTCATGTGCGGGAACAGGTTGAAGCGCTGGAACACCATCCCGATCTCGGATCGCTTGCGC
>VAYD01000547.1:2373-2839 GCA_005883905.1 Actinomycetota bacterium | reverse complement strand
GCGCGGGGCGCTCGATCGCGTACCACGACGCCGCGGCGACAGCGATCGCAACCGGCGCCACGACCACGAGCGCGCCGATCGGGTCCAGCGGCAGCAACCCGTGCGCGCGCAGGAACAGCAGCAGCGGGACGTGCCAGAGATAGATCCCGTACGAGACCTGGCCCGTCCACGCGAGCGGCGCGGAGGCGAGCAGACGCGGCGGGCAGACCGCCTTGGCGGCCGCGGCGACCATGCAGGCGAAGCCCGCGGCCGCCGGCGCGTCGCGGATGACGTGCAGCAGGGCGCTGTGCGAGCCGCGCGTCGCCTCGTCGGCCGCCCACCATGCGTCGCCGAGCACCAGCAGCGCGCCGCCCGCGAACAGCGCCCATGTCATGCGCCGGCCTGGCGCTCGGCCGTGGACGAGCACCGCGCCGATCATGCCGATCGCGAAGTACGGGGCCATGGCGAGAAGGACCTTCGTCGGCCA
>VAYD01000547.1:0-2334 GCA_005883905.1 Actinomycetota bacterium | reverse complement strand
CGAGAGCGGGGAGGAGCAGGTAGAAGGAGACCTCGACCGCCAGCGTCCACAGCGGCGGGTCGAGCTTGAGGACGGTCGCATCCGAGAAGTTCTGGCCGAAGACCACGAAGGTCCACAGGTCCCCGCCGGAGGGCAGCCGCACGCCGGTGGCCCCGCGCAGCCCCCACAGCAGCGCGATCGAGCCTGCGACCGCGAGGTAGTACGCGGGCAGGATCCGCGCCGCGCGCCGCAGCAGGTAGCTACCCACGCGTGGCTCCGACGTGCCGTCGAGCGCGGCGCGCACCCATGGGCCGTAGAGCAGGAACCCGGACAGCACGAAGAACAGCACGAGCCCGAGGCGCAGCTCGTGAAGGACCTGGTCGGCGAGCGTGTCGCGGTGCGCGGCCGTCACCGTGGGCAGCGTGTAGAGCCACGCGTGGTACGCGACGACGGACAGCGCGGCGATGGCGCGCAGCCCGTCGATCGCGGCTGCGCGTCGCAGGACGGCGCGGTTCAACCCTGCACCTCCACGGTCCCGATCCGCGTGCCGCTCGGGTCCAGGCGCACGGGCCAGCTGCCGGGGGAGTCGGCGACGAATTCCACGATCCCGGTCGTGCCCGGACCGATGGGCGCGCGAACCCCGAGCCCGTCCACGACCACGTGGTCGGCGTTCTCGGCGCCCACCCGCAGGCGCACGATCGAGCCGATGTCGGCGACGAGCGGCGCGCTCGCCGGCAGCGCGCCCTGGACGGCCCGTGCGACGGGTGCGGCGGAGGTGCCCGGCGCAGGGAACACCGGGGCCGTCTCGAGCCGTTGCGTCGGCGCGACCGCAGCCGCGATCAGCGCAATCGCGAGCAGGATCGCGGCCCAGAGGGCGAGTTGGCGAGCCATGACTGCTTTCAGTGTGGCGAAACACGTCCAGCTGCAGCAAAACGGCTCAAGAATCCGGATCGAAGGGGCGATAGGAGAGGCAGTCAGGGCCAAGACGAACGGGCAAGCCGTCCGCGAGGGCGGTACGCAAAGCCACGGGCCTCCGCGATTGCTGCAAGGAGGAAGCCGGGTTGCCGTCGAGGTCGAGGCGCTGGCGAACCTACAAACAGGTCCCTTGGAGGGAACATGCTGTCTACGCTCCGTTCGCGCGCCTCGCGCGAGGTTGTCATTCTGATCGTCGGCATTCTGGCCGCGATCGCGCTGCCGACCTTCCTGGGTCAGCAGAAGAAGGGTCAGGATGCGTCGGCGAAGTCCGATGCTCGTAACCTCGTCTCGCACATCGAGTCGTGCTTTGCCGATACGCAGGACTACACGCTGTGCCAGACGGCTGCTCAGCTGGGCACGACGGGTCTGGATATCGGCACGGGCAAGGGCCAGGTCTCGGTGACCGCCCCGGGTGCCAACGGTTACACGATCGTGGCTGTGTCGAAGAACAACAGCAACACGTTCTCGATCACCCGTAACAACACGAAGACGCCGCCGATCCAGCGGACGTGCTCGAAGGCCGGCGACGGTGGCTGCAAGACCGCCGATGCCCAGGGGAACATGTGGTAGCACGCGCTTCGCGCGTCTACTGAACGCAGCGGGCGGGCCCACTGGGCCCGCCCGCTGCTTCTTCTCTCTCATCAAGCTTCGGAGGAGCGGCTCGTGGGATACACATCGCGACGCGAGGAGGGGTTCACCCTCGTCGAGCTGCTGGTGGTCTGTCTGATCATCGCGCTGCTCGCCGCGATCGCTCTCCCGGTCTTCCTGCGCCAGCAGGGCAAGGCCCAGGATGCGGACGCGAAGAGCAACGCCCGCAACCTCGTCTCGCACATCGAGGCCTGCGAGGCCTCGACAGAGGACTACACCCAGTGCCAGACCGCGGCCGAACTCGGCACGACGGGCCTGCCGCTGGTCGATGGTGCGCCCACCGCCGACGGCACGGTCGGCGTCGCCGCTGCGCACCATCACGGCGCAGTCGCGCCGCAACTCGGCGACGTTCTCGATCCAGCGCCTGCCAACCGGGGCGATCCAGCGCATCTGCGCCGGCGCCGGCGGGGGTTGCGTCGGCGGCGTCTGGTAAATCGTCCAAGGGCCTCAACCTCCGCGCAGCATCGGTCGATAGGGGGTGTGAAACAAGTGCCAGTCCCCGATGCCAAAGGCAAACCGCCTGTGAGGGCGGGACGCAAAGTCACGGGTCTCGGTCAAGCACGATCCGAGACGGCCGGGCCGCCACCGGAGGCTTCATGGAGCTGGCAGCAACGAATGGTCCGAGGAGGATCCATGCTGCAGACGCTGCGCGCTCGCGCGAATCGTGAAGAGGGCTTCACCCTTGTGGAGCTTCTGGTTGTCATTCTGATCGTCGGCATTCTGGCCGCGATC
>VAYD01000110.1 GCA_005883905.1 Actinomycetota bacterium | reverse complement strand
TTCGTGGTCACTATGTGCGACCCCGAAGCGCCTACGGTCAGCGGCTTTTGGCATTGGGCCGTAGTGAACATTCCGGGGGACGTCACCGAGCTGCCTGCCGGCGCCGGCGACGAGTCCGGCTCGGGGCTCCCGCAGGGCGCCTTTCAGCTCCCGAACGACGCCAGGATGGCGTGCTACGTAGGCGCCGGCCCGCCGGCGGGCCACGGGAGGCATCGCTACATCTTCGCGGCCCTCGCCCTCGGCGCCGAGAGGATCGAGATTGACAAGGGAGCGACGCCCGCCTTGCTGATGTTCAACCTATTCGAAGGCACGCTTGGCCGCGCCTTCCTCGAGGGCTGGTACGAGAGGTAAAGGAAGCGCAAAACCCTCGCGGCGGCCAGACGACTGCTTCGCCGGCGGTTGCGGAACTGTCCACTGGCATCCAGGCGCTGCTGCTGCTGAGCAGCCGCAGCACTCCCGTGTTACCCGCGTCACGCTCCTGCTTTTCAGCGAAGCAGCCCCTCCGCCCGCGAACTCGGCGCGCTCGCCTTGGACTGCGATGAAGGGCGGGCCTCCCTGGTGAGACGCTCCGTCTGTCACGGCGAAGCGCGTCCAAGGAGGCCCGTGGACAATGGTGCACGCTGGGCTAGGGCGCGTCCCGACCGACCACGAATGCCGACGAGGCTCAGCCGCCCGTGACGAGCGGCTTCGTGAGGGCGCGGACGAAGTCCTCGAGCTGGCGCGTCGTCCAGCACTCGTAGGCCTCGCAGTACTGCTCGTAGGCCGCGATCACGGAGTCGCCGTAGTTCCAGTACAGGCGCGGCTCGGGGTTGAGCCAGAACGTGCGGCCGGCCTTCGCCGTGATCGACCCGAAGATCGGCGCGGCGGGGTCGCGGCCGTTGGTGCGCGCGTCGCCCAGGACGATGACGGTGGCGCGCGGGTGCAGCTCGTCCTCGACCTGGTCGCGGAACTCGCGCCAGACGCGGCCGTAGTCGGTGTAGCCGGAGATGTCGGCGACGCCGGCGTCGCGGCCGATCGCCTCGCTCACCGCCCTGAAGTCGCGCTCCTTGGCGAAGACCTCCGTCACCTCGCTGATGCGCTCGATGAAGACGAACGAGCGCATCTTGCGAAACGAGTCGTGCAGTGCGTGCATGACGCTGAGGAAGAAGACCGAAGCCGACGTCACCGACGTCGACACGTCGCACAGCACGAAGATCTCGGGCCGCCGCGGCCGCACCGGCTTGAGCTTCACGTTCAACGGCACGCCGCCGTACTCGAGCGACGCCCGCATCGTCTTGCGCATGTCCACGTGCGCGCGGCGCTTGCGGCCGCGCGCCTCCTGGCCCTGCGTCTTCAGCCGGCGCTTCAACTGAGCCACGACGCGGTGCACCGCCGCGAGGTCCTGCAACGGCCCGGAAGGCAGCGCTCGGTCGAGCTCATTCAGCGGCCGCGCCGGCGGAAGCTGTTCGGTGCGCTCGATCTGCGCGCGCTCGAGCTCGCGGCGCAGGATCTGCTCGAAGCGCCGGATCTCGTCGCGCGGCAGCCCCTCGTGGCGCGGGTCCTCGGGCGGCAGGTCCGGCTGCGGCTCGGAGCGCAGGCCGAGCTGCCGGCGGATCCGCTGCACGTCCACACCGATCACGCCCGAGCCCTCGCCCTGGCGCCCGAACGCCGCGATCGCCAGCCGCGCGAGGTCGCGCATGCGCCCTTCGTCGCCGTCGTGCAACGCCTGCGCGATCAGCTGGCGCAGCGTCTCCATGTCGAGCTCGGCGTTGACCTCGTCGGGATCGATGCCCCCCTCCTCGCGGACGCCCTCGCGCACCGCCGCCATCTCGGCCGCGCGGAAGAAGAAGCGCTCGAAGACGAGCTCGAACACGCGCCGGTCCTCCTGGGATTTCGCCAGCGTCGCCGCCAGCGCCTCGCGGAAATCGGCCGGGTCCTCCCACGAGATCTCGCTCAGGACAGCGAAGCCGTCCAGCAGCTCGCTGGTCCCGACGGCCACGCCCTCGGAGCGCAGCTCTTCCCCGAACTCCAAAAGCCGAGCGGCCAGGCCTGCCTGATCAGGCGCCGGCACCGAGCGGCCCGCCCAGCTTTGCTCCGACGCGCTCGACCACGATGTCGAGATCGGTGCGGTGCTTGACGATGATCGACATCGTGTCGTTGAACGTCTGCTGGTCGATGTCGTCGGCGCCGAGCAGCAGCAGCGCGCGCGCCCAGTCGATCGACTCCGCGATCGACGGCGGCTTCTTCAGGTCCAGGCCGCGCACCATCGACACGATCTCGACGAGCCGACGCCCGAGCGTGTCGGAGATCTCCGGCGAGTGCAGCTTCACGATCGCCAGCTCGTGGTCGAGCTCGGGGTAGTCGAGCCAGAGGTACAGGCAGCGGCGCTTCAACGCCTCGGTCAGCTCGCGCGTGTTGTTCGAGGTGAGCAGCACGATCGGCTGCGTCCTGGCCTCGACCCTGCCGAGCTCCGGGATCGAGATCTGGAACTCCGACAGGACCTCGAGCAGCATCGCCTCGAACTCCTGGTCGGTCTTGTCGATCTCGTCGATCAGCAGAACGACCGGGTCCGGCGAGGCGATCGCGCTCATCAGCGGCCGCTCGAGCAGGAACTCCTCGCCGAAGATGTCGCCCTTCGTGGCGTCCCAGTCCGTCTTCTCGGTCGCCTGGATCGCCAGCAGCTGCTTGCGGTAGTTCCACTCGTACAGCGCCTTGGCCTCGTCGAGGCCCTCGTAGCACTGCAGGCGGATCAGCGTGCGATCGAGGTACCGCGAGAGCGCCTTGGCCAGCTCGGTCTTGCCGACGCCCGCCGGCCCCTCGACCAGGATCGGCTTGCCGAGCCGGGCCGCCAGGTACGCGACGAGCGCCGTGGACTCGCCCGGCAGGTACCCGACGGACTGCAAGCCGTCGGCGACCTCTTGGACCGATGCGGGTTCCGCGAGCATGGGTCGGGGGATGATAGAGAGGGAGGGTGCCCGGGCTCTTGCAGGCCTTCTTCTACGACCCGAACCCCTCGTTCGGGGCCAGCCCGACGCCGTTCATCATCCTGATGGTGGCCGGGTTCGTCATCGCCGTGATCGGCCACATCGTGCGTGCAAAGGGCCTCGTGGCGCTCGGCATCGGGATGATCTTCCTCGCGACGTTCCTGCTGCCGCTGATCACGAACGTCCTCAAGTCACAGCAGTAACGCTTCGCTCCCCATCGAAACGTCCGCGTCGTAGCATCGGGTGCATGCAGGGCGATGCAGACCTCGCAACCGTCGGCGCGGCGATCGGCGAGCCCGCTCGCGCGCTGATGCTCAACGCGCTGCTCGGCGGCCGTGCGCTGCCGGCGACCGAGCTGGCGCGCGTCGCCGACGTGGCGCCGAGCACCGCGAGCGCGCATCTCGCCAAGCTCGCCGAGGCCGGGCTGATCGCGGTCGAGCCAAATGGCCGCCACCGCTACCACCGCCTCGCCGGCGACGAGGTCGCGCACGCGCTGGAGGTGCTGTCGACGATCGCGCCGCCGCTGGAGATCACGACGCTGCGAGCGGCCAACCGCGCCGGGGCCGAGCGCCACGCGCGCTCGTGCTACGACCACCTCGCGGGCGAGCTCGGGGTTGCGCTCACCGACCGCCTGATCGACCTCGGCGCGCTCGAATCCGACAGCCTCGCGCTGCGCGACGCGAAGCCGCTGACGGCGATCGGCATCCACGCCGAGCAGCTCACCGGGCGGCGCCCGCTGACGCGCGCGTGCCTTGACTGGACCGAGCGCCGGCCGCACGTCGCGGGTCAGGTCGGCGCGGCGATCCTGACCGCGCTGCTCGACCTGCGTTGGATCAAGCGCGGTCCCACCGGACGCGCCGTGCAGCTCACGGCGCCGGGCGAGCGCGGGCTCTACAGCGCGCTCGGCTTGCGCACCTGAATCCGGGGGTAGGGCTCGGGCCATGGTCTCGAGCTTCTCCAAGGCGCTCGCGCTCGGCGAGATCCACGAGGACGTCGTCTTCCCGTACCCGATCCCGCGCGGGGAGGAGGCCGAGAAGGTCCGCCGCCTGATCCGCGGCTTCCGCGACTACGCGGCCGAGCACATCGACTCGCGCGAGATCGACGAGACAGAGACGATCTCCGACCGCGTCTACCGCGACCTCGGCGACCTCGGCCTGATGGGCCTCTACGTCGATCCTCAGTACGGCGGGCAGGGCCTCTCGCAGACCGGCTACGCGCGCGTGTTCGAAGCGATCGGGCAGGTCGACGGCTCGCTGACGATCGGCATGGGCGTGCACCAGTCGATCGGCCTGAAGGGCATCCACCTCTACGGGACCGACGAGCAGAAGGCGCGGTTCCTGCCGGACCTGGCGAGCGGCCGCAAGCTCGCGGGCTTCGCGCTGACCGAGCCCGATGCCGGCTCCGACGCCTACAACATCCAGAGCCGCGCGGTGCAGCAACCGGACGGCTCGTGGGTGCTCAACGGCTCCAAGCGCTGGATCGGCAGCACATCGCGCTGATCCTCGAGAAGGGGATGAAGGGCTTCGACCAGTCCGGCCCGCGCTACGAGACGATGGGCCTGCGCGGCAACCACCTGTGCCCGGTCCGGTTCAACGACGTCCGCGTCCCGCCGGAGAACGTGCTCGGCGAGCCGGGCGAGGGCTTCCACATCGCGATGCAGGTGCTCAACAACGGCCGCATCGGGCTGGGCACGGGCAGCGTGGGCCTTGCCAAGACGCTGCTCGACCTGGCGATCGAGCACGTCACCACGCGCCGCCAGTTCGGCCGGACCCTGTCGGAGTTCGACATGGTCGAGGACAAGATCGGCTGGATGGTCTCCTACCTGTTCGGCCTGGAGTCGCTGGCGTACCTGACCACCGGGATGATCGACGCGGGGATCGAGGACTACTCGGTCGAGTCGGCGATCGCGAAGATCTCCGGCACCGAGTTCGTCTGGTACCAGGCGAATCGCGCGCTCCAGCTCGCGGGCGGCCTGGGCTACATGCGCGACCAGCCCTATGAGCAGATCCTGCGCGACATCCGGATCTTCCCGATCTTCGAGGGCGCCAACGACGTGATGCGCTCGTTCGTGGCGCTCAGCGCGCTCAAGCCGCTCAGCGAGGAGGTCGAGGGCCTCGGCGACCTTGAGCTGAGCGACCCGATCGGCTCGATCGGCGCGCTGGCGGAGTACGCGTTCGGGCGCGTCAAGCGCGAGATCCGCCCCGATCGTGTCACGCGCGCGCACGAGGAGCTCTCGCCGCTGGCGGACTCCGTCGGCGACCAGGTCAAGCGCCTGCGCGGCGAGGGCGAGGGCCTGCTGCGCCGCCACGGCAGGCACATCGTCGACCACGGGCTCGCCCATCGGCGCTACTGCGACGTCGCGGTCCTCTCACGCGTGACATCGATCTTCGAGGAGCAGGGCGTTGAACCCTCCGGGCAGGAGCGCTTCATCGCCGAGACGTTCTGCCGCCGCGCCGGCAGGCGCGTGGAGCGCGCGCTGGACGGCTTGAACCACAACGACGACGACCGCATGCACTCGATCGCGACGCTGGCGTACAAGCGCGGCGCCTACGGGTACGCGCTCTTCGAGGACTGACCACCGCGCCTCGCTAGTGTCGGCGGCATGGATCCGCTGCTCGAACTTGCCGCTCGCCTCAGCGCCGAGCACGTCGATACGGCGCCTGAGCGCCACGTCGGCTGGCGCGCCGACGCCTCCGAATTGCGCGCCGCACTGGGCCGCGAGTTGTCGCTCGACGGCGAGGATGGGGAGGCCGTGCTGCGCGAGCTGGCCGCCGACGCCGAGCCCGGGCTCGTCATGAGCACATCGCCGCGCTACTTCGGCTTCGTGATCGGCGGGACGCTGCCGGTCGCGCGCGCCGCCGACTGGATGACGGTGGCCTGGGACCAGAACGCCGGGGGCTACTCGTGCAGTCCGTCGATGTCGGTCGTCGAGGAGCTGGCCGGCGGATGGGCGCGCGACCTGCTCGGCCTGCCCGCACACGCCTCCTGCGGCTTCACGACGGGCTGCCAGATGGCGCACGTGACCGGCCTGGCCGTCGCCCGCCATTCGGTGCTTGGGCGGCGCGGCTGGAACGCCGAGGAGCAGGGGCTCAACGGAGCGCCGCCACTGCGCGTCGTCGTGCCGGAGGACCGCCACATCACCGTCGACGCGGCGGTGAAGCTGCTCGGAATCGGGCTCGCGAACCTGCGCGCGGTCGCTTGCGACGACCAGGGGCGGGTGATCCCGTCCGAGCTCGAGCGCGAACTGGCGCGCGAGCCTGACATGGCCACGATCGTGACCGTGCAGGCCGGCAACGTGAACACGGGCGCATTCGAGGACTTCGCGGCCGTCTGCGAGCTGGCGCACCAGCACGATGCATGGGTGCACGTCGATGGCGCGTTCGGGCTCTGGGCGGCAGCGACCGAACGGCGCCGCGGGCTCGTCGCCGGTGTCGACCAGGCCGACTCGTGGGCGACCGACGGCCACAAGACGCTGAACGTGCCACACGACTGCGGGATGGTCTTCGTCCGCGATCCCGACGCGCACATCGGCACGATCGCGGTCGACGCGCACTACCTGCAGCGCCAGCACGGCGAGCGCAACAACGGCGATTGGTCGCCGGACTTCTCGCGCCGTGCCCGCGCGACGCCGGTCTACGCGGCGCTGCGCGCGCTCGGGCGTCGCGGCGTCGCCAACCTCGTCGACGGCATGTGTGATCGCGCGACGCAGTTCGCCGAGATCCTCGGCGCCGACCCGCGTGCGGAGATCGTCAACGACGTGGTCTTCAACCAGGTGCTGGTCCGCTTCGGCGACAGCGACGCCGCCGTGGATGCGGTCACCGCGGGCATTCAGCAGGAGGGCACGTGTTGGGCGAGCGCGACCGAGTGGCGCGGCCGCCGCGCCCTGCGGATCTCGGTGTCGAACTGGGCGACGACTCCTGAGGACGTCGAGCGCTCGGCCGCGGCGATGCTGGCGCAGGTACCGGCTTGAGCGCGGAGGCGCGCATCTCGATCGGCCTGCGGTGGCGCGACATGGACATGCACGGCCACCTCAACCAGGCCGTGTACCACGAGCTGCTCGAGGAGGGTCGCGGCGCGCTGTTTCTGTCGATGGAGGGGGCGGCGTCGTTCCCGTTCGTGCTCGTGCGGGTCGAGCTCGACTACCGCCAGGAGGTGCGCAAGGACCACGGCTCCGTCGACGTGGTTACGCGCGTCGAGCGGGTGGGTTCGAAGAGCATCACGATCGGCCACGAGATCGTGCGCGGCGACGGCGTCGTCGCGGCGGAGGGCCGCTCGGTCTTGGTCGCGTGGGATCCGCGGGCGCGGGGCTCGCGCGAGCCGAGCGACGACGAGCGCGCGGCGCTGCTCCCGTGATGCGGACGTTCGCCGACATCACCGGCGAGGTCGAGCGCCGGCTGCTGGCCGGCGAGCGCGTCGCGCTCGTGCTGCTCGACGCGTTCGGGATGCGGTTCCTGGAGCGCCACGACGACCACCCGCTCGTGCGGCGGCTGGACGTGACTCCGCTCGAGACCCAGACGCCGTCCACGACCACCGCGCACATCCCGACGCTGCACTTCGGCATGCCGGTGACCGAGCACGGGCTGTACGAGTGGAACCTGTACGAGCCGTCGCTCGACGCCGTGATCGTCCCGTTCTTGTTCGCGCGCGCGGGTGACCCGCCGGGCACGTTGCTGCAGGAAGGGTTCGACGTGCAGCGGCTGTCGCCCGGGCCGTCGCTGTATCGGCGCCTCGAGCAGCACGGGATCCGCTCGGCGACCTACGGCCCGGATCGCATCGCGGGCTCGCCGTTCGGCACGGTCGCGCTGGACGGGTCCTCGACGCACCCGTTCCCGGATCTGGGGAGCGGCGCGCGCGAGCTCGCCGCCGCGATGGCGGACCCGGGCGGGCCGCACTACGCCACGCTCTACTGGGACGTGATCGACGCGACCGGCCACCTGCACGGGCCGTCGTCGGCGGAGTTCGACGCGTCGATCCGCGACGCGCTCGACGCGCTGGAGCCGCTCACCCGGCTCGAAGGCGTGACGGTGCTGTTCACCGCCGATCACGGCCAGGTCGACGTCGCACCCGACCGCGTCGACTACCTCGACGAGATCTGGCCCGAGCTGGTGTCCTACCTGACGCAGGACCGGCCGGCCGGCTCGGCGCGCGACGTGTTCCTGCACGTGCGCGAGCCCGACACGGTGATCGCCGAGCTGTCGGCCCGCCTGGGCGCCGGCGCGCGCGTCCTTCCGGCGGCCTCCCTCTTCGACACCGTCGGCGACCGCCTCGCGGCGCGCCTGGCGGACGTCGTCGTGCTGCCCGCCGACGGCCGCGAAGCCTGGCTGCGCAGCGCCGCGGGCGTCGAGCAGCACTTCCGCGGCCATCACGGCGGCCTGCACCCCGACGAGACCCGGACCTACCTGGCGGAGCTGCGCACTCAGGCGTAGCGGGCGCTCAGTTCTCGCGCTCGCTTGGCTGCCGCGCGTGTTGTGGGCCGGATTCTCTCCGCATAGCGACGACTATCCGGCCCAGAAAGGTGGTTGGCGCCGCTTGGCT
>VAYD01000109.1 GCA_005883905.1 Actinomycetota bacterium | reverse complement strand
ACCCCCGACACGCGGATTATGATTCCGCTGCTCTAACCGACTGAGCTACTCCGGCGGGGGCTCATGAATATAGCCGCGCTCAGGCCAGCGCCGGCGCCTCGGGGAGCCGGGCCAGCGCGGCCTCCATGTCGGACTCGGAGAACTCCGGATCCTCGAGCGTGCCGGCGAGGTAGGCGTCGTAGGCGGCGAGGTCGAAATGGCCGTGGCCGCAGAGGTTGAAGAGGATCACCCGCTCCTCGCGGGCCTCGTCGGCGGCGGTCGCCTCCTCGATCACGGCGCGGATCGCGTGGGCCGGCTCGGGCGCCGGGATGATGCCCTCCGAGCGCGCGAAGCGCACGGCGGCGTCGAACGTCTCGTTCTGGCGGTAGGCGCGCGCCTCGACCAGGCCGGCCCGAACGAGCGCCGAGACGATCGGCGAGTCGCCGTGGTAGCGCAGGCCGCCGGCATGCACGGGCGCCGGGACGAAGTCGTGGCCGAGCGTGTACATCGGCATCAGCGGCGTCAGCCCCGCGGTGTCGCCGTAGTCGTAGTGGTAGACGCCGCGGGTCAGCGTCGGGCACGCCGCGGGCTCGGCCGCCAGGAACCGCACGTCACGATCGCCGCGCAGCTTCTCGCGCAGGAACGGGAACGTCATCCCGCCGAAGTTCGATCCGCCGCCGACGCAGCCGACGACGACGTCCGGCTGATCGCCGGAGAGCTCCATCTGCGCGATCGCCTCCGTCCCGATCACGGTCTGGTGCAGCAGCACGTGGTTCAGGACCGAGCCGAGCGCGTAGTTCGTGTCGGGCGCCTGCGCGGCGACCTCCACGGCCTCAGAGATCGCGATGCCCAGGGAGCCGGTCGGGTGCTGCGCGTTCGCGCGCCCGGACTCCGTCAGATCGCTCGGCGAGCGGTGCACGGTCGCGCCCCACGTCTGCATCATCGAGCGCCGGTAGGGCTTCTGGTCATACGACGAGCCGACCATGAAGACCTCGCACTCCAGCCCGAACAGCGAGCAGGCGAACGCGAGACTCGAGCCCCATTGCCCGGCGCCGGTCTCCGTCACCAGCTTGCGGATCCCGGCCTGCGCGTTCTCGTAGGCCTGCGCGACGGCCGTGTTCGGCTTGTGCGAGCCGGCGGGGGAGACGCCCTCGTACTTGTAGTAGATGCGCGCCTTCGTCCCGAGCGCCTGCTCGAAGCGCCGCGCGCGGCGCAGCGGCGTCGGCCGCCAGAGCGCGTAGGCCTCGCGCACCGCGTCGGGGATCGCGATCTCGGGATCAAAGGACACTTCCTGCTGGATCAGCCCGATCGGGAAGATCGGCGTCAGGTCGTCGGGGCCGGCGGGCTGGCCGGTCTGCGGGCTGAGCGGCGGAGGCGGCGGATCGCCCGGCAGGTCGGCAGCGATGTTGATCCAGTGGGTGGGGATCTCGACGGACATGCTCCGATGCTATCCGTGAAAAATTCCACAGAGTGCGCGGGGATGGATCAGCCCCGGGCGGGCGTCCTCGGACACATGCTCCTCATTCCCACCCTGATCTTCGCCGCCGTCATCGAGCTTGCTTCCCGAGTGACCGAGTGGCGATCAGTCGGCTGACGTCGATGCGTCTCAGACCCCGTGTGGTGGCGGCAGCCGTCGTCCTGGCGATGGCTGTCGCGGCAACCCCCGCCGGCGCCGTCTCTGGCGGCCACAAGGCCGCGATCGCCGATGCGCCGTACGTGGCGTGGCTGCCCGAGGGCTGCACCGGAACGCTGATCGCGCCCGACCGCGTGCTCACCGCCGGGCACTGCCTGTCGGAGTTCACGCCCGTCGGATTCTCCGTGATCGTCGGCCGCGATGGCAACGCGCTGGTCCCGTTCGGGCGAAATCGGTTCCAGGCGGCGATCGCCAACGGCGGCATCCCGGCGCGCGGCTTCAGCGTGAACCCCGGCTTCAAGGAGTCGTTCCCGTTCGCGCACAGGGCCCCGCAGAACGCGATCGCGCTCAATGACGTGGGCGTGATCCTGCTCGACCGCCCGGTGACGGATGTCGCGCCGGTGAAGGTGGCGGGGCCGGCCGACGCAACCGACGAGCGCGTCGGCGAGGCGGCGTCGATCTTCGGCTACGGGCTCGCGGGTCCGAGCTTCCGCTCCCAGCCGCGCTCGCTGAAGAGCGGCGCGATGACCGTCATCTCGCCGTCGGCCTGCCGGCGCTCGTATCCGCACGCGATCGTCGCGTCGGAGATCTGCGGTCAGGACCTGACGAGCAGGGGCACGCCGCTCGTGCAGGCGTGCCCGGGCGACAGCGGCGGGCCGTTCATCCGCCAGACGGCGAGCGGGCCCGTGCAGATCGGCATCACGAGCTGGGGCCCGGAGGTCAAGGACGCGAAGTGCGGTCGCCGGCACCTGCCCGGCGTGTACACGCGAACGTCGTCGTTCGCATCGTTCATCAACGATCCGAACCCGGTCATCGAGCCGTTCCCGACGGATCCCGAGCACAACTTCCCGCGCGTCACCGGCGTGCCGAAGGTGGGCGAGACGCTGACCTGCAACCCGCCGCAGTTCGGCGGCAGCCCGGCGACGCTGTCCTACCGCTGGATCTTCAACTTCAAGACGGTCTCCAGGAAGCAGACCCTGGTCGCGACGAAGGCGATGGCCGGCCATCGGGCCGGCTGCCACGTTACGGCGCGCAATGCAGGGGGGCAGTTCACGGACGACAGCCCGCGCGTCGGCGACCTCGTGATCGAGGGCTAACTCAGATAGTTCTCGATCGTGCCGGCGTCGCGCTCTGATGCCTCGTCGGGGTTCCCTCCCGACGAGCGCAGAGCGCGGCGCTGACGCAGCAGATCCCACAATCGGTCGAGCTCGACCCGGATCTGCTCGAGCTGGTCGCTCAGCGGCGCGACGGCCTCGGGTTGCTCGGCCAGCTCGGCCTCGTGCTGCCGCAGCTCCCGCTGGCGCTCCTCCAGCCGCTCGATTTCGGTCTGGATCTGCTGGTCTTCCATGCGCCGATGGTACGCGACTAACTGGAGTCAGGCCCACGGCATCCGCGCGGCGCGACCGACCCGCCGCGCGGCGGCAGCCGGATGTGGCGCCAGCCGTAGTTGTTGTCCTCGCGGATCTCCGCGATCCTGCCGAGCGGGTCGGCGCGGTGGACGAAGCTGAAGCAGCCCTTCAGGCCGGTGATGTCGATCCAGTTCTCGGGATAGGTCGACGGGTACACGTCCGCCCATCCGGGCGAGACGCCGAGCCGGTCGGTCGGCAGCCCGCGCACCTGCGAGCAGCCGGGGTAGCGTGCCGTGCGCCGCGCGTAGGCGCGGACGCGATCGAGGTCGCGCAAGCAGTAGTCGAGCTTCGGCCCCGTCCGGACCAGCTTGCCCTTCTTGCCGTCTGGCAGCAGCGTCCACAGCTCGAACCGCGCGGCATGCGAGTACTTCCAGTAGAAGCCCCGGCCGCGGTCGACGAACTTGAAGTAGAGCTCGCCCGCTTCGGGCGTGACGATCGGCGGGTTGCCGGCGCGATGGATCACCTGCCTGGCCTTCATCTCGCGCGGGCCGCTGCGCGTGCCCTTGATCTCCAGCGGACCCTTGCCCACGTTGATGATGTGGTTGGTGGCGTAGAGCCGCAGTCGCCCCTGCGGCGAGCGCCCGACGTACAGCCCGTCCGGCGGCGCCATGATCAGGTCCGGGCACAGCGCGGTCTTGTAGAGCTCGCAGGGGTTCGTCGTGGGAGCCGGGACCTGATCCTGCGCGCCCGCGGGAGCCGACGCCGCGAGGACCAGCGCCACACCGAGCGGAATGCGCCACCTCATCGGCCGGTCAACCTACCGGCTGATACAGCCAGGCGTCGCGGCTGGCGCCGTCGACGATCAGCTCGCTGACGATGCGCGCCGCGACGAAGCCCTGGACGTGGCCGGTCCCGTTGTAGCCGCCGAGGGCGTAGAGCCGGTCGCGCGCCCGGCCCACCGTCGGCAGCGGGTCGTCCGCGTACCCGACGAGCCCGATCCAGCGGTGCGTCACGCGCGCGCGGATGCGCAGCTCGTCTCGCAGGTACTCGTCCAGGCGTGCCTGCACCGCGGCGTTGGACTCCTCGCGGTCGGTCCAGCTCGCGGCGCCGTCGAGGTCGCTGAACCCGCCGAGCGTCACGCGCCCGTCGGGCAGCTGCTGCGCGTACTCGTGGCCGTCGCGGACGTACACCGGGCAGTCGAGCACCGGCGGCGCGGGCTCGGTGGCGAGCATGTGCAGCCGCCGCGAGCGCACGCGCTCGAGGCCGGGGACGAGCGCGCCCAACGCGGCGTCGGCGGCGACCACGACGGCGCCCGCGCGCACCTGCCCGGCTGACGTGCGGAGACCGCCGCCGCCAACCGGCGCCTGCACCCTCGTCCCTTCGAAGATCCGAACCCCGCGCGCCTCGAGCGCCCGCGCGAGCGCGCGCAGCCAGCGCGCCGGCTGCACCGACCCGTCGTGCGGCGTCAGCAGCCCCAGTCCCTGCAGTGCGCCCGGCAGGTCGGTGACCAGCGAGCCCTCGAACCCGTCCTCGTGCAGCGCATCGAGATGCGCGCGAACGGCCGCAGGCGGGTCCACGCGCAGCATCCCGGCCAGCCGGAACGCATCGCGCGCGCCGACCTCCTCGGCCACACGCAGGATCGAGCGCTGCGCCTCCAGCGTCGCCGTGTAGACGGCCCGTGCTCGCTCGCGGCCGAAAAGCTCGCGGGCGC
>VAYD01000108.1 GCA_005883905.1 Actinomycetota bacterium | reverse complement strand
AACTGCTGATCGCTGGGCAGAAAGGAGGATCACGATGATCCGACTCCTCTGTCGCAGCTGCCTCCGGATGTGGAGCATGCCCGCCGCGACCCATCGCGCGAGCTGCCCCCACTGCGGAGGCGCTCTCATGCCGCACTAGGCAAACCCCGGGCCCGCTCATCTGAGCGGGCCTTGTGTTTTCCGGACCCGTCGGTATAGGGTCCGCCCGTTCCAGCGGCGGCTCCGCTTCGCTCCACCCGCCGGGCAAGGCAAAAGAGGAGACCAGATGTCCCACCGCCGCGCGGGTGCAGCGATCGTCGCTGCGCTCTGTCTCGCCGGCCTCGCGCCGGCCGCCCATGCCGACGGCCCGGGCGCCGGCACGCCCACGGTCGCCACCCTCGGCGACTCCTACATCTCCGGCGAAGCCGGTCGCTGGGCCGGCAACTCGAACGGCAGCTCGTCGTCGATCGACGCGCTCGGCTCGACGGCCTACTACGACAACGCCTCCAACACCGCCGAGACGATCTCCGGCTGCCACCGCTCGAAGTCGGCCGAGGCGTTCATCGGCGGCGGCGTCAACGCCGTGAACTTCGCCTGCTCGGGCGCCAAGGCGGCGTCGGCGCTCGGCTCGGACTGGAAGCCCGGGCTGGACTTCTACGACGACGGCGCGGGCCACGTCGGCCAGGCCAAGCTGCTGCAGTCCTACGCCGCGAGTCACAACATCCGGCAGGTCGACATCTCGATCGGCGGCAACGACTTCAACTTCGCGTCGATCGTCCAGTCCTGCGTGCAGGACTGGCTGTTGTCGCCGTCGTGGTGGAAGGACTACTGCAACGACGACTCGTCGGTGACGGCGAACTTCACCGCGTCGAACGTCGCGGCGCAGCGGGCCAAGATCAAGAACGCGATCCTCAATGTCCGCCAGGCGATGCTCAACGCCGGCTACAGCGACTCGATGTACGCGATCGTCGTGCAGGACTACGAGTCGCCGATCCCCAACGGCTCCGGCTTCCGCTACGGCGAGAGCGGCTACACGCGGCAGAGCACCGGCGGCTGCGGGTTCTGGAACGGGGACGCCAACTGGGCCAACACGACGGCGCTGCCGACGATCAACGGCGCGGTGAAGGGCGCGGCGTCCGACACCGGCCTGTCGAACGTCAGGATCCTCGAGCTGCAGAGCGCCTTCAACGGGCGGCGGCTGTGCGAGAACACGGTCGGCCTGCTCGAGGAGAAGGGCCTGTCGTCGTGGACGAACGCCGGCGCGGTCGACAAGACCGAATGGATCAACCAGATCCGCACGGTCTCGACGGTCTTCGGCCCCTACCAGGTGCAGGAGTCGCTGCACCCGAACCACTGGGGGCAGCTGGCGCTGCGCAACTGCGTGCGCCAGGCGTACAACAACGGCGCGCCGCGCGGCGGCACGTGCACGATCGCCGGGACCGGGCTCACCAGCCGCGGCGAGCCGAACATGGCCCTGAACTAGGCCAGTTAAGCCTCTGAGGAGGAGGGCGACTCGGCGCTCAGCTCGGCCAGGAGCCGGTCGAGCTGAGCCCGGGTCGGAGCCTTGCCGGGCAGCTTCTCGTCGCTCGGCTGCAGCCCGGCCGCGACGACGGCGAGGTAGCGCTTCCAGCCCGCGGTCGCGATGCCGGGCTCGCAGGCCGAGGCGACTGCCTTGCTCAGCGCCATCACGTCGAAGGCGCCGAGGTCCTCGCGGACGAGTCCGGCCTCGCGGTCGGTCTTGACGAGCTCCTCCAGGATGTCCATCAGGGCGCCGTGGGCGTCGTGGACAGCCGCGTCGGCCAACGCACGGGTGCCGTTGACCGCCTCGATCAGGCCACGGTCACGCACGTGCATGCTCGCGAGCTCCGCCATGAACGCGAGCACCGCGCCCTCCGCTGGCGGATGGGCGAGCAGCCCGCGCGCCGTGTCGGTGAACTCGTGCAGGCGGTCGACCACGATCGCCGCGACGAGGTCGTCCTTGGTCGGGAAGCGGCGGAAGACGGTGCCCTGCCCGACGCCGGCCCGGCGGGCGATCTCCGCCGTGCTGGCCTCGAGGCCATGCTCGGCGAAGACCTCCGCCGCCGCGTCCAGCAGGCGCTTGCGGTTGCGCTCGGCGTCGGCGCGCAGCGGGCGGGTCTCGGTGGTCACGTCGCGGATCATGCCGCCACCGGCACCGCCGCGTCCACGTCGACGTGCTCGAGGTCGCGGCGGCGCAGCGCCAGGACGAGCGTCAGCGCGGCCAGGATCAGGACGATCGCGCCGCCGGTGAAGCCCACCTGCCAGCCGGCGAGCAGGGCCGCGGGCCGCGATGCGCCGTCCGCGAGCGCCGACGTGGCGTGGTTCGCCGCCAGCGTCGACAGGATCGCGAGGCCAAGGGCGCCGCCCACCTGCTGCGAGGTGTTGAGCAGGCCGGAGGCAAGGCCGGAGTCCTCGGGCGCCACGCCCGCCGTCGCCAGCAGCGTCACCGGGACGAACGTCAGGCCCATGCCGACGGACATCGGCAACAGACCGACGAGCAGGTCGCTGACGTAGTGGCCGTGCACCGGGAGGCCCGTGAGCCAGAGCATGCCGAGCGCCGCCAGGGAGACCCCGACGACACCGACGCCACGCGGGCCGAAGCGCCGGATCGCGGTCTGCGCGACGCCTGCGCCGACGATCATCCCGGCCGTCACCGGCATGAACGCCAGACCGGCCTTGAGCGGGCTGTAGCCGAGCACCTCCTGCACGTACAGCGACGCGAAGAAGAACATCGAGAACATGCCGGAGGCGACCAGCATCATCGCCACGTTCGCCGCGGTCAGTGCGCGCTTGCGGAACATGCTCAGGCGCACGAGCGGCGCGGCGCTGCGGCGCTCGATCGCGACGAAGGCGGTCAGCAGCAGGGCCGAGAGCGCGAGCGTGCCGAGGGTCCGCGTCGAGCCCCAGCCGTACTCCTGCGCCTTGACGATGCCGTAGACGAGGACGACCAGGCCGCTCGTCACGGTGGTCGCGCCCGCGACGTCGAACGAGCGGTGTGCGGTCTCGTCACGCGACTCCGGCACGAACCGCAGCGCGGCGGCGACGGCGACGGCGCCGACGGGCACGTTGACGAAGAAGATCCACTCCCACGAGAGGAGGTCCGTGAGGACGCCGCCGAGCAGGAGGCCGGCGGCGGCGCCCCCGGCCACGATCGCGCTCCAGACGCCGAGCGCCTTCGTTCGCTCCTCGTTGCCGGGGAACGAGGTCATGAGGATCGACAGCGCGGCCGGCGAGACGAGCGCGCCGCCGAGGCCCTGCAGGGCGCGCCCCGCGATCAGCATGCTGGAGCTCTGAGCGAGGCCGTTGAGCAGCGAAGCGAGCGAGAACAACGCCACGCCTGCGACGAACAGGCGCTTGCGCCCGAGCAGGTCGGCGGCGCGGCCGCCGAGCAGCAGGAAGCCGCCGAACACGAGCGTGTAGGCGTTGATCACCCACTGCAGGTCGGCGTCGGAGAAGGAGAGACCATGCTGGATCGAGGGCAGCGCGATGTTCACGATGGTGGCGTCGAGAATGACCATGAACTGCGCGAGGCAGACGATGACGAGGACGAGCCAGCGGTTGGTTTCGGTCTTCTGCATGGGCGAGCGCTCCTGTAAGCGGATCGGGCGGTCCGCTTACACTACAGCAAGTGGACTGATGAGTCCGCTTGTGTGATCACGATCACCTAAGCTCCGCGCCGCGATGACGTCGACGCTCGCGCTCGTAGCGCT
>VAYD01000107.1 GCA_005883905.1 Actinomycetota bacterium | reverse complement strand
TCGGGGTTGGACCAACCTTCAGGTAGAGGTACAGGTGGCGCTCGCGGGCGTCCGCGAACGGCTGTACCTGCACCGCATCTCGCCCCACCATCCCGAGCGCGTCGGCCGCCGCGGCGCCGTCCGCCTCCTCGGCCGGATCGCGGCGCCCCTTCCAGGCCACGAGCGCGCCGCCCGCAGCGAGCAGTGGCGCCGCGTACTCGACCAGCACGTTCAGCGACGCCAGCGCGCGAGCGGTGACCAGGTCGTGTGCGCCGAGCCCCGCCGGCCACGCCTCTGCGCGCGCGTTGACGACGTCGGCGTTCGTGAGGCCCATCGCGCTCACGGCGCGCTCCAGCCAGGCGCATTTGCGCCCGACGGACTCCACGAGCGACACGTACGCGGCCGGCAGCGCCGCCGCGAGCACGAGCCCCGGAAAGCCCGCGCCCGCGCCGACGTCGGCGATCCGGCGCGCATCGCGCACCGCAGGCAACTCGAGGCCACTGAGGCTGTCCGCGACGTGGACGTCGAGCGCCTCCGCTCGCTCGCGGACCGTCGTCGGCGCGCTGTCGTCGCGCTCGAGCAGCTCGAGCAGGCGCTCGATCGCACCGGTCGCCTCCGGGGCCAGCCCGAAGCGTTCCACGTGAAACGCGCGCTACGCGCGCAGCGGCGCGACGACGAGGTGACGGTGCGGCTCGTCGCCCTCGGAGTACGTCTGGACGTCGCCGCGGTCGCGGAGGTACTCGTGGACCAGCTTGCGCTCCGAGGCGCCCATCGCATCGAGCGAGACCGGCCGCGCGAAGCGCAGCGCCTCGTCGGCCGCCTCGTCGGCCTGCCCGCGCAGCGCCTCGGCGCGCCGTTCGCGGTAGCCCTCGGCGTCGACCTCCACCAGCCGGCGCTCGCCGGCGGCGCCTGCCACCACGCGCATCGCGAGATGCTGCACGGCGTCGATCGTCTGCCCGTGCCGGCCGATGAACAGTCCGAGATCCTCGCCGGAGAGCTTGCCGCGCACGAGCTCGCCGTCGTCGTCGACCGCGACCTCGGCGTCGAGCCCGAGCGCGTCGACGAGCTTCTCCAGCAGCTCGCCCAGGGCCTCGGCGGCGGGCGTCACGCTCATCAGCGGCGCCGCCCGGAACGCTTCTTCTTCTTGCGCGGCGGACGCGGCGGCGGACCGTCGCCGCCGCTCACCGCCGCAGCGGCCGGCGCAGCCTGGCGCTGCCGGCGCTTGGCGCTGCCACCGTCGCCGTCGGCGTCACCCGACGGCTTCGGTTTGCGTTCCGCCGGTTTGCCGCCGGTGTCAGGCGGGGGTGCCCCGGGGTGGTGCGCGACGGTGCGCTTGATCAAGTACTGCTGGCCGACGGTCCAGACGTTCGTCGTGATCCAGTAGACGAGCAGGCCGGCCGGGAACGTCCGCACGAAGAGCACGAACACGAACGGCAGCGCCAGCATCATGTAGCGCTGGTTCTTGTCGGCCGTCGGGGCCATCATGAGCAGGCTCGAGCCCAGCTGTGACCCGATGTACATCACCAGCAGCAGGATGAGAACCCAGCCCGTCGCCGGGGCAGTGAGATCGGGGATGAAGCCGAACTTCGCGGACCCCGGGACGACCTCGTTGCAGCCGACGTGCGTGATCGTCGTGTGCATCTGCGTCGCGACCGCTTGGATCTGCGACTTCGGCCCGCAGATGTCGATCTTCAGGTCCTTTCGCAGCATGTAGAACAGCGAAATGAAGACCGGCATCTGCAGCAGGAGCGGCAGGCACGACCCGAATGGGTTGACCTTGTTCTCCTGGTAGAACTTCATCATCTCCTGGTTCAGCCGCTGCTTGTCCTCCTTGTACTTCTCCTGCAGCTGCTTGATCTCAGGAGCCAGGCGCTGAAGCGCCTGCATCGAGTGGTACTGCTTGAGCGTCAGCGGGACCAGGATCGCGCGCACGCAGACGGTCAGCGCGATGATCGAGAGGCCCCAGCTGAACCCGACGCTGTCGTGGAAGAAGCGGATCACCGCGTCGAACGCGTCGATCAGCTGCTTGAAGACGGGGATGTAGCCGTTGATGAACATGCGTCAGGCGGGGCGCTTTCGGAAGAGGCGCTGCGCGGAGACCGGGTCGTATCCGCCGTGGCTGAACGGGTTGCAGCGAAGCAGCCGCCAGCCCGCCAGGACCAGGCCGCGGAGTATGCCGTACTCGCGGATCGCCCGGCCGGCATAGGCCGAGCAGGTGGGCTCGTACTTGCAGCGACGCGGGAACGCCGGCGAGATCACACGCTGGTAGAGCGTGATCGGGGCGATCACGATGCGGCGCGCCAGCGTCACGCGCCCGCCGCCTTCGTCACGAGCTCCTCGAGCGCGCCGCGGACGCCTTCGAGGCCCTCGCGTTCGGCCAGCTCGCGCACGTCGGGACGCGCAACCACGACGACGTCGGCGTCGCCGGGAAGCCGGTCGGCCTCGGTCGCGAACGCCTCGCGCAGCAGGCGCTTGACCTTGTTGCGATCGACGGCGCCGCCGACCTTGCGCGACACCGACACGCCGAGCCGCGGCCCCTCGGCGGCGCCTTCCAGTGTGCCTGCGTCGCCCCGAGGGAACGTGTAGAGGACCAGGTAGCGGTTGCCGGTGGACCGGCCCTGGCGGTAGACGCGCTCGAACTCCGCGCTGCGCGACAGGCGGCCGCGTTTGGCCACCGTCAGACGGTGAGCCGCTTGCGGCCCTTCGCGCGGCGGCGCTTCAGCACGATGCGGCCCGCGCGCGTGCTCATGCGCTCGCGGAAGCCGTGGGTGCGGGCGCGCTTGCGCTTCTTGGGCTGGTAGGTGCGCTTCATGGCATGCGGGAAGGGTCGGAGACCGGCGGGCAAGGATAGCGGCTCGGACGATCCACAGGGCATGTGCACAGGCAATCGACAGCTGTGCACAACCGCATCGCGAGCTCGCCCGCGGCAATTTCGCGGCATTTGCGGGCTCCGCCGCCGGCCTCGCGGTGGGCACGCACCGGCCTCCCTGGGCGTGCGCTATGGTCGGCCCACGCCCGCCGGCGCGGCCCGCTCTCGCCGACGGCTCCTTCTCCATTGTCGCCGACCAGCTCCCAGAGGAGTCGACTCCGCCTGCCGTGAACCAGGACCTCGCGCATATCTGGCCCGCGATCCAGAGCGAGCTCAAGCGTGCGGTCCCGGAGCACACGTACGACCTCTGGCTCGCGCCGCTGCGGCCGGTCGCGATGGACGGCTTCACGGTCATCGTCCAAGCGCCGGAGGGCGTGCGGCCGCGGATCACCGAGCGCTTCGGACGCGTGCTGCACGCCTGCGCTGCGGCAGTCCTCGGCCCGCAGGCGACCGTCGACGTCGTTGCGCCCGGGCATGTTCCACGTGAAACGCCGGCAACGGAGGCCGCCGAAAGCGACGGCATCAACCGGCGCCTGACGTTCGAGTCCTTCGTGATCGGCGACACCAACCGCTTCGCCCATGCGGCCGCCCTCTCGGTGGCGGAGTCGCCCGGCCAGGCCTACAACCCCCTCTTCATCTACGGGCCTCCCGGCGTCGGCAAGACCCATCTCCTCCACGCGATCGGCAACTACATCCTGCGCTACGGCGCCGGCCTCACCGTCCGCTACACGACCGTCGAAGCCTTCACCAACGCGTTCGTCTGGGCGCTGCACGGCGGCGACATCGAGCGCTTCAAGGCGCGCTTCCGGCGCACGGACGTCCTGCTGATCGACGACGTCCAGTTCCTGGAGTCCAAGGCGAAGACCGCGGAGGAGTTCTTCCACACGTTCAACGCGCTACAGGACACCGGCAGCCAACTGGTGCTGACGTCCGATCGCCTCCCCCGCGACCTCGACGACCTCCACGACCGCCTGCGCGCGCGCTTCGAGGCCGGCTTGGTCACCGACATCCACCCGCCGGACCTCGCGACCCGGATGACGGTTCTGCGCAAGCGCGCGCAGCACGACGGCGCCGGCATGTCCGAGGAGATCCTCGAAACGATCGCGAGCCGCATCTCCGGCAACATCCGCGCACTCGAGGGCGCGCTCATCCGCGTCGGCGCCTACGGCTCGCTCTCCGGGGAGCCGATGACGCCACACCTCGCGAGCACCGTGCTCGACGGCTTCTACGGGCCGGAGCGGCGCATCGGCGCGGGCGCATCGGCCGCTCCTTCGCTCGACGCGATCCAGGACGCCGTCTGCGAGCGCTTCTCCATCACGCGCGAGGAGCTCCTCTCGGCAAGCCGCGTCGCGCGGCTCGTCTGGCCCCGCCAGGTGGCCATGTACCTCGCGCGCGAGAACACCGACCTCACGTTCCCCGCCATCGCCCGTCGCTTCGGCGGGCGCAACCACACGACCGTCATGCACGCGGTCAAGCGCACCGCCGATCGCCTCACCAGCGACCGCGACGCCTACGACACCGTTCGCGAGTTGACCGAGCGCCTCAGCGGCAGCAGTCCCGACCGACCGGA
>VAYD01000106.1 GCA_005883905.1 Actinomycetota bacterium | reverse complement strand
CAGTACTTCGTCGGCGGCAACACGAAGTTCTACGGCGCGATCCTGTTCCGCCTGCGCGAGCGCGACTTCGGCGAGATCCGCCACCAGGGCGGGATGTCGCCGGCATGGCCGATCGGCTACGACGAGCTCGAGCCCTACTACGCCGAGGCCGAGCGTCTGTACCTCGTCCACGGTCAGGCCGGCGAGGACCCGACCGAGCCGTGGCGCTCCGGCGCGTTCCCCCACCCGGCGGTGTCGCACGAGCCGCGGATCCAGCAGCTGCACGACGACCTGGTCGCGACCGGGCACAACCCGTTCCACCTGCCGGTCGGCGTCGACCTCGTCGAGGACGACCCAGAGGCGGGCCGCTGCGTCCGCTGCGACCGCTTCGACGGCTTCCCGTGCCTGGCCGACGGCAAGGCCGATGCGCACATCTGCTGCGTGCGCCCCGCGCTGCAGCACCCGAACGTGACGCTGCGCCGGCACGCCAAGGTCGACCGGCTGATCACCGACGCCTCCGGACGCACGGTCACCGGCGTCGTCGTCGGCGATGAAGTGCTCAGCGCGGACGTCGTCGTGGTGGCCTGCGGGGCGACGAACTCGGCGGCGCTGCTGCTGAAGTCGGCCTCCGACCAGCATCCCGCTGGGCTCGCCAACGGGTCGGGCGTCGTGGGCCGGCACTACATGGCGCACGTCAATACCGCGGTCATCGCGGTGTCGAAGGACCCGAACCCGACGAAGTTCCAGAAGACGCTCGGCGTCAACGACTACTACGAGCGCGGCGACGACTGGGAGTTCCCGCTCGGCCACATCCAGATGCTGGCCAAGAGCGACAAGACGATCCTGCGCGCGGGGGCGCCGTGGTTCGCACCGACCCTTGCCCTGGACTACATGGCGCGTCATTCGGTGGACTTCTGGCTCACGTCCGAGGACCTGCCGAGCCCTGACAACAGGGTGACGGTCGGCCGCGACGGCCAGATCCGGCTGTCGTACACCGACACCAACCAGGAGGGGCACAAGCGGCTGAACCGCAAGCTGACCTCGTTGCTCGGATCGCTGGGCTGTCATGAGCACCTGATCCCCCACGAGCTCGTGCGCGGGCAGAGGATCCCGATCGCCGGCGTCGCGCACCAGTGCGGCACGGTTCGCTTCGGGACCGATCCCGCGCAGTCGGCGCTCGATACGGACTGCAGGGCGCACGACGTGGACAACCTCTACGTCGTGGACACGAGCTTCTTCCCGTCGAGCGGCGCCGTGAACCCGGCGCTCACCGCAATGGCGAACGCCCTGCGCGTGGGCGATCACCTGATCGAACGACTGGGCGCGCGCCGCGCCGGCGCCGAGCTGCAGGAGGTGGCGTCATGAAGGTCGCGACTCTCGCAACGAACGTCGGCAAGGGGATCCTCGCCGGCTTCGCCGGAACCGCGGCGATGACCGTCTCCAGCACGCTTGAGCAGCACCTGCGCGGGCGTGCGGCGTCGACGGCGCCCGCGGACGCGACCGCGAAGGTGCTCGGCATCTCCGAGTTCTCGTCGCCGGCCGCCAAGAACCGCTTCAGCAACCTCGTGCACTGGGGCTACGGCACCGGCTGGGGCGTGGTGCACGGCCTGCTGGACACGATCGGCCTGCGGCCCGCGGCCGCGACGCTGGCCCACGGCGCGGCAATCTGGGGCAACGAGCAGGTCATGCTGCCCGCGCTCGACGTCGCCCCTCCGGTGTTCATGTGGCGGCGCGAAGAGGTCGCAATCGACGCCTGGCATCACGCCGTCTACGCGGCCGCGACCGGTGTGGCTTATGAGCTCATTGACCGCGGCGCTGGCGCTGCACGTCGCTGAGGAGGCGCCTGGGTTCGCATCCTGGGCGCGCCGCAACACGTGGCCGGGCTACCGCGACAGCGACTTCGGCGCGATCAACGCGGGCGGCCTGGCCTTGACGGCTCTCGCGGTGCGCAAGCAGGTCTACGGGCGTTAGCGTCCGCCTGGATGAACCGGGCGCTGTGGGAGCCGGCGGGGGTGTATCTCAACACCGCGAGCTACGGGTTGCCGCCGCGGCCGGCATGGGACGCCCTGCAGGCCGCGTTGGCCGATTGGCACAGCGGTCGCACGAGCTGGGAGCACTGGGGCGACAGCACCGAGGCCGCACGGGCGGCCTTCGCGCGCCTGGTCGGCGTCGACGTGCAGCGGGTCGCTGCCGGCTCGACCGTGTCCGAGCTCGTCGGCTGTGTCGTCACTGCCCTGCCCGCCGGGTCCCGGGTGGTGACGCCCGACGTCGAGTTCACCTCGCTGCTGTTCCCGCTGCTGGTCCAGGAGCGCCTCGAGGTTCGAACGGTGCCGCCCGCCCGCTTGGCGGAGGCGGTCGCCGACGGAGCCGACGTCGTTGCGTTCAGCGCGGTCCAGATGAGCACGGGCGAGGTCGCCGACCTCGAGGCCGTGGCCGCGGCCGCGCGGCGACATGGCGCCCTGACGATCTGCGACGTGACGCAGGCAGCCGGCTGGCTGCCGCTCGACGGATCCCGCTTCGACGCTGTGGTCTGCGCGGCGTACAAGTGGCTCATGTCGCCGCGCGGCACGGCATTCCTGGCGGTTTCCGACCGCGTACTGGAGCGCGTGGTCCCGCACAGCGCCGGGTGGTACGCCGGCGAGGATCCGCACGCCTCCTACTTCGGTCCGCCGCTGCGCCTGGCAACGAGCGCCAGGCGCCTCGACGTGTCGCCGGCCTGGTTCTCGTGGGTCGGGACGCAGCCGGCGCTGGAGGTCATCGAGCGGATCGGCATCGCCGCGATCCACGAGCACGACGTGGGCCTCGCAAACCGCTTCCGTTCCGGCCTGGGACTCGCGCCGAGCGACAGCGCGATCGTCTCCTGCGACGTGCCGAATGGTGCGCAGCGGCTGCTGGACGCGGGCATCATGGCCGCGCAGCGCGGCGGCCTCCTGCGGACGTCGTGGCACGTCTACAACGACGCGAGCGACGTGGACCGGGCGCTCGACGCGCTCGCTTGAGAATGAGGGGTCAGACCCCTGATTCTCAGTCGTCCAGCAGCCGCCACACGAACTGGCCCAGTACCAGCAGCGCAAGCGAGATCGCCGTCGACGCGAAGGCGATGAGCGGCGGTGCGAGCCGCGCAGCTGCGAGCGACCCGATCGCCGAGCAGGCCGGCAGCACCGCGCGCACGCGAAGCGCCCCCGCCAGCACGGCGAGGGCGCAGAGCGCGGCGAGGATCGACTAGGCGATTACGCCGCCTTCGGCTGCGAGGCCGCGAACGCCGCGCGCGCGTCGGCTGTCGTCGGGTCGAAGTCCGACTTGATGCGCGCGAAGAGGTCGCCGAGGTCGGCCCACAGCTGTTCCGGCGTCGGGCGGCCCCAGAACCAGTAGCCGACGTGGACCTTGTCGACGACCAGCCCCGGCGCGAGCACGAGCGTGTGCGGCACCACGGCGTAGTCGTGATGCGTGTCCGTGTACTCGTCGATGCCGAGCGTGTTGCGAACCTCGAGCTCGGCGTCCGAGAGGAACGGCCAGTGCGCGCCGCTCGAGGACCGTAGGCGGAAGATGTCGTGCAGGTCGTTGGGCAGGATCGTCACGAGCTGCGTGAACGCGACCGGGCACCAGCCGTGGAAGCGGACCATCTCGCGCTGATGCTGGCGCTCGCGCGGGCAGTGCTCACCGCGACCCAGCAGCAGCACCATCGCGTTGTCGCCCTGCAGGTCCGATAGCTTGCGCATCGTCCCGTCCTGGTCGGGCAGCTCGAAGTCGGGCAGGGTCATGCCGACGGAGATATTGCTCATGGATCTTTCGCTCCTTCTGGATGCGGGCCGCCAACGGGCCCAGATGTGGCGCCCACGGCGCGGGCGAGGTCAGGGTCTGACCCACAGCACCGCCAAGCGGTCGCGAGGTCACGGCCGGATCCCCGGCAGGTTCAGGCGCAGGCGGTAGACCGAGCTCAATGCCGTGATGTAGAGCGTGCGCCCATCCGCGTCGCCCCAGGCAAGGTTGTGCGGGTCCTCGGGCAGTCGCAGCGTGCCGAGGTGCTCGCCGTCCGGCGAGAGCACCCAGACGCCGCCAGGGCCGCAGACGAACACGTTGCCCGCGACGTCGACCTTGATCCCGTCGATCGCGTCCTCGCCGGCGGCGTACGTCATGTCGTGGAACGCGGCGCCGCCCGAGAGCGAGCCGTCCGGCGCCACGTCGTAGCGCATCACGACCTTGTGGTCGAGATCCCAGTCGCCGACGTACAGGTGCTGCTCGTCGGGCGAGAACGCCAGGCCGTTGGGGCCGGCGAGCTCGTCGGTCTCGAGCCGTACGACGCCGTCGCGGGCGCTGAAGACGCCGCTGAACGGCAGCTCCTTGGCCGGGTCGTCGTAGACGCCGGGCAGCCCGAACGGCGGGTCCGTAAAGTACAGCGTCCCGTCGGACCGGTACACGAGGTCGTTGGGGCTGTTGAGCCGCCGCCCCTCATAGGCGTCCGCCAGCACGGTGATGTTCCCGTGCGGCTCGACGCGGATGATCCGGCGCTCGCCGTGCTGGCAGATCGTCAGCCGGCCCTCGGCGT
>VAYD01000105.1 GCA_005883905.1 Actinomycetota bacterium | reverse complement strand
ACGAGCGGGTCGTCGGAGCCGTGGATCCAGAGGGTCGGGAGGTCGCCGAACCCCGGGCCCGCCGCCACGCGGTCGACCCCTGCGAAGAACTGCTCGAGCGTCACGCGCTGAAACGGGCCGTGGTAGACGAGCTCGTCGGCGGCGTAAGCCTCGCCGACCACCGGATCCCGGGAAAGGGCGGCCGGGTCGATCGGGATCTCGGGGATCGGATCCATGTCCAGGAGCCCCCGGAACGCCGGGTTGTCGCCGATGACAGGGCTGGAGATCACGAGCGCCGTCAGTTCCTCGCCGTAGCGCTGCGCGAACCGCGTCGCGATCAGGCCGCCCATCGAATGGCCGATCAGCACGACCGGCAGCCCAGGGTGCTCGGCGCGCGCCGTGTCGGCGACGTCGTGCAGGTCGCTCGTGATCGCCTCGCTGTCGGCGACCGTTCCCGTTGGGCCGTCGGTGCGCCCGTGGCCGCGGTGGTCGGGCGCGAAGACGGCGGCGTCGAGGTCCTCGACGAGCCGCTGCGCGACGTGCTCGTAACGCCCGGCGTGCTCTCCGTAGCCGTGCGCGATGAGGGCGATGCAGCGCGGCTGCGCCGCGGGCCAGCGGTGGACGTACGGGGCCAACTCAGGTCCTTTGGATGGTGGGTGTGAACTCGCCGCCGAGCGCGAGCACCTCGTCGAAGCCCTCGCACAGCTTGTGGTTGAAGCGCACGGTGTCGGTCACGGCGGCCGGGTCGACGTTCGCCCCGATGCAGCACATCGAGCCGTGGCTGACGAGCGTGATCATCGTCGCGCACCCGGGCAGCGGCCCGAACGGGTACGCGCGCTCGATCTTCGCGCCCGCGATGTAGACGTCCTCGCGGATGCCGCGCACGTTCGACGCCTGAAGGTCGTTGGCCTTCGTCAGGCTGCCGCCGACCTGCGAGACCAACGGGCCCGGCAGCCACGACAGCAGCGGGGCGACGGCGCCGATCGCGTCCAGCGCCGGCTCGCCGCGCGCGGAGCGCAGCTGCCCTCCGATTGCCAGCATTCGCTGCGCCGGATCCTCGATCGCGACCGGCGCGGCGAGCCAGGCCGCGACGATGCGGTTGCCGCCGGCCGCGTCGCCCGCGGCGCGCACGGAGATCGGGACCGCGATCGGCATGCGCTCGATCGGCTGCCCGAGCTCTTCGTGGTAGCGCCGGAACGCGCCGAGCAGCGCGGCGAGGAACGCGTCGTTCAACGATCCGCCGACCGCCTTCGACGCCGCCCGGAGCTGCGCGAACTCGACGTCGAACGCGCTGAAGCGCCACGACATGCTGCGCCCGCCCAGCAGCGGCGATCCCTCGGCGCCGCTCTCGCCGAGCACCCGCCGCAGCGAGTCCGCGAGCCGTGCCGCGCTGCGCGCGGCCTCGTCGGGCCGCGCCATCGCGCGCAGCAGCGACGCGGCGCCGCGAGCGAGCCGCCCCGGCAGCCGCTGCGCGTCGCGCGAGAGCTGGTGCGCGAGCTCCTGGGCCGCGGTCCGTTGCTCCGGGATCGGTGGCAGCGGCTGCGGCTTGTCGGGGTTCGACTCGCGCGTGCGCGAGTGCAGGTTCGACAGCAGGTCGACGATCCCGAGCCCGTCGCTCGTCGCGTGGTGCAGCTTCAGGAAGTAGGCCGCGCGTCCGTCCGGCAGCCCTTCGAACAGCACCGCCTCCCACAGTGCGCGCGCCCGGTCGAACGGCGTCATCGCGATCTGCTCGGCGGCCGACAGCAGCTCGCTCCAGCCGGTGCCCTCCGGCAGCCGCACGCGGCGCACGTGGTAGTGCAGGTCGAAGTCGGGGTCGGTGACCCACGCCGGCGCCCCGATACCGCCGAGCGGCTCCACGACCCGCTGGCGGAAGCGCGGCACGAGCCGCGTGCCCCAGTCGTGCGCCGCGAGGAAGCGGTCCCAGTCGGGCACGCAGTCGAGCTCCTCCAGCCCGCAGACCGTCGAGCGCAGCCGCGGGTCCTCCTCGGCGCGCCACATCAGCGCCTCGAGCGCGTTCATCTCCCGCTCACGCCCCCAGTCGAGCGGCTTGTCGCCGGCCCGGAAGGCGGGTTGCGCGCCCTGCGCGGTCGTCGCCATCACGCCACCCCGTGGTGCTCGCTCTCGGGCGTCCCGCGGCGCAGGCCGCGGTACGCGTCGCGCGGGTGGCGCCCCTCGTTGACCACCGCGTCGACCTCCGCTGCGATCGGCATGAACACGTCGTGTTCGGCCGCGAGCTGCATCACCGGCCGCGCCGTCTTGACGCCCTCGGCCACCTGGCCCATGTCCGCCAGCACCTCCTCGAGAGAACGGTCGCGCGCCAGCTCCTCGCCGACGCGCCGGTTGCGCGACAACGGGCTCATGCATGTCGCCATCAGATCGCCCATCCCCGTGAGCCCGGCGAACGTGCGCGCGTCGGCTCCCATCGCCTCGCCCAGGCGCGTCATCTCGGCCAGCCCGCGGGTGATCACGAGCGCGCGCGTGTTGTCGCCCACCCCGAGCCCGTCGGCCATGCCCGACGCGATCGCGATGATGTTCTTGAGCACCCCGCCGAGCTCGGAGCCGAGCAGGTCGAGGTTGCGGTAGACGCGGAAGTTCGTCGTGCGGAACAGCGGCTGCAGGGCTTGCGCGACGCTGTCCTCCGGCGTCGCGATCACGGCCGCCGCGGCGAACCCCTCGAGCACCTCGCGCGCCAGGTTCGGCCCGGCCATCATCCCGACGGGATGCCCGGGCAGCTCCTCCGCGACGACCTGCGTCGGCCGCTTGCGCGACTCGGCCTCGAGCCCTTTCGCCAGCGACAGCACCGGCACCCACGGGCGCACGTCCGGCGCCGCCTCGGCGAGCACGCCGCGGATCGACTGCGTCGGCAGCCCGACAACGAGCACGTCGGCGAACGCCGCCGCCTCGGCGAGGTCGCTCGTCGCGCGCAGCGACTCGGGCAGCGCCCGGTTCTCGAGGTAGCGCGAGTTGCGGTGCTCGTCGTTGATCTCGTCGGCGACGGCCGGATCGCGCGCCCACAGCAGCGTCTCGGTGTTCGTCGCGGCGAGCGCGGCCACCGTCGTGCCCCACGAGCCGCCGCCGAGCACCGTCACGTGCACCGACCGGCTCATCGCGCCACCTCCTGCGGCCGGCGATCCGGCTCCGTCGGCCAGTGCTCGAGCGTGTCGAGGAACAGCTTGCGCACGTCAGCGACGTGATCGGAGACCGTCTCGCGCCGCCAGTCGCTCGTGTCGACGGGCGGCAGCACGCAGACCTCGATCGTGCCGCCGCGCAGCGTCTGCGAGCCGCGCCACATCAGCTCGCCGACGTTGCGCAGCACGATCGGCACCATCGGCACCTGCGCCTGCATCGCGATGTGGAACGCGCCCTTCTTGAACGGCCCGAGCCGGGGTGTGGCCGACCGCGTCCCCTCGGGCGCCAGCACGAGCGACGTGCCGCTGAGCAGCTTCTCGACGGCCGGCTGCAGCGCCTCGCGCGCCTTCCTGGGGTTCGAGCGGTCGATGAACGCCACGCCCGCCAGCCGGAAGAACTGGCCGAAGCCCGGAACGTTGGCGGCCTCCTTCTTCGCCACGCCGGTGAAGTCGGTGCGCAGCAGCTTCGCGACGACGATCGTGTCGAGCTTGCTCTGGTGGTTGAACACGAACACGCACGGCCGCGCGGACCAGAGGTGCTCGGTGCCCGAGACGATGTCCACGTCGATACCCGCGACCGCCAGCCCGAGATCGGACCCGACCGCGCCGGTGACGTTCACCATCGTCTTGCGCGAGCGCCGCAACAGCCCGATCGCCGCGCCTGCGTAGCCCGCGGCGGCCATCGCGCCGTAGAACCCGACCGTCCGCGCGACGTCGAGCGGCGGCGGCGTCCCCGGTCGCGGCGCGCAGCGCAGGATCGGCCAGCCGCGCTCGTGCGCCACGCGGACGAGCGCCGACTCCGGGTCGACGCAGACCGGGTTCCCGGCCGCTTCGAGGAACGGCACGTCCTCGGCGCCGTTGGAGTACGCGAAGCACTCGTCCATGTCGAGGTCGTGCTCGGCCGCCAGCGCGCGCGCCGCGCGCGCCTTGCCCTCGCCCCACAGCACCGGCCCGGCTGTGCGCCCGGTGATGACGCCGTCGGTGACCTCGACCGGGGTGCAGAGCACGTGATCGGCCTCGAGCTCGCGCGCCATCGGCTCGACCTGGAAGCGCGTCGCCGACGACGCCAGCACGACGCGGTGCCCCATCGCATGGTGCGCCTGCACCAGCCGCCAGGCCTCCCAGTGCATGCGTCCCGCGATCTCGTGCTTGAACAGCCGGTCGCCGATCGCGCGGATCTCCTCCTCGTCGCGCCCGCGCCAAGCGCCGAGCGCCATCTTGAGGAACTCCTCGAAGTCCTCGCCGCTGTCGATCCCGCGCGCCGCGCCGAGCAGCGTCTTGGCGAGCTCGACGGGCCCGATCTCGAAGTGGCGGATGCGGTGGCGGTAGAACGCCGACGCCGAGAAGGTGTCGATGACCGTGCCGTCGTAGTCGAAGAACGCGGCGATCTGCGGCCCCTCCGGTGCGGCCGC
>VAYD01000104.1 GCA_005883905.1 Actinomycetota bacterium | reverse complement strand
ATTAGGCGGATCCATGCCCTTCCAGACAACTTTGGAGCAGCTTGCCGTGCGAAGTTGGGGGGATATCTGCCCCGGTGACCGGGAACCAACATGTGCGCAGGGTGTTTCACGATCCGGGTCTTAGCGCTGACCCGAGGAGGGTGAGATTCGTGCCCCACCGCGTTCGGAAATTCCCGGTCATTGCGCAGTTCAGACCGGTTATGGTTGATATTCGCCCCCGGATCCTCCAGCAATGAGCAGTCACCTAACCCCGGCAGCAGGCTCGGCATCGCAGCCGGTGGTTGCGGCTGAGGCGCTGAAGGTGATCATCGCCGACGACGATCCGCTGGCGCGGCGCGCGATCCGCGACGCGTTGCAGGATCACGGCATCGTCGTGATCGCCGAGGCCGCGGAGGGCCATGACGCCGTCGAGCTGGTTCTGCACTACGACCCCGACGTTGTCTTGATGGACGTCGTGCTGCCGCGGATCGACGGGATCACCGCCACGCGCCAGATCCTCAAGCGCCACCCGCACGTCGTCGTGGTCATGGTGTCGGCCAACGAGGACCCCGAACTGGGCCTGATGTGCCTGCGAGCCGGCGCGAGCGGATTCCTGCCCAAGACCGTGTCGCTGGAGACGCTGCCGCGCGCGGTTCGCGCCGCGGCGGCCGGAGAGGCCGTCGTCACCCGTCGCTTGACCGCAGAGCTCATCGACCGCCTGCGGCGCAGTTCCCCGGACGGCACGGGCCTCCGGCCCGTGCGCAGCGAGCTCACCTCGCGCGAATGGGAGGTGCTTGACCTGCTGTGCCGGCAGCTCTCCACCGACGAGATCGCCGACACGCTCGTGCTCTCCCACGAAACCGTCCGCTCCCACGTCAAGAACATCCTGCGCAAGCTCGGCGTCCGGTCGCGCAAGGAAGCCATCGAGGTCGCCAGGGAGCTGCGTTCTGGGATCGTCAAGAACGGCAAGGAGGCCGCTTGACGCAAGAGGCGAATCGGGACTCCGTCACTGAGCTCGCGCGCGTGGTCGGGCACGAGGTGGGGGAGATCGCGGCGCTGTGCGACGGCTACATCAACGAGGTCGAGGAAGGGGCTTCGCCGGACGCTGTTGCGTCGCTGCGTCGCACGACCGAACGGATGCGCAACGTGTACGAGGCGCTCCACGAGCTCGCGAACGTCGCCTCGTCAGAGCCGTCGCGGTCGGCCGTCGATCCGGCGAGCGCGGTCGCCGCTGCCCGGGAACGCCTGCGCGACCGGGATCGGAATCTCGACGTCAGCATCCGGCCGCTGCCGGCTGTCGTCGGCGATCCCGCACAACTCGAGCAGCTCTTCACGTGCCTGTTGCGTTCGGCGACGAGCAGGGCGTCGTCAGGCAGGCGTGTGATCGTCACGGGATCCCGGGAGGGACCGGACGTCCGGCTGGACATCGGCGCGGAGCCCCGGCGCGATCGCGCGCCGGCGGTCCGTGGCAGTGACTCGCTGGTGGGCCAAGGCGTGGACCTGGCCGTCTCGAGCCGGATCGCCGAGCGCAACGGCGGCCGTCTGTGGGTATCGGGGAACGATCGCTCGGGCACGACGATCTCCCTGACCCTCCCTGCGGCAGAGCCATGACCCGGCGCGTCCTGCGGACGCTTCCGAACCTTGCCGAGCAGCCAGGCCAGGTCCTCCTCTGCGAGGACTCTGACGAATTGCGCATGTTGCTCGTGCGCCGTCTGACGAAGCATGGAGGGCTCGAGGTCGTCGGAGAGGTCGCCAGCGGCGAGGCAGCGCTCGAAGCCGTCGTCCAGCTTCGCCCGGACGCGCTGCTGCTCGATCTGCTGATCGGCGACACCGATCCCGACGAGATGCTCCAGGCGCTGGCCGCGATCGACGCGCGGCCGCTGGTGATCGTGTTCTCAGGCCTGGCGCCGGAGGCGCTGGCGCCCGAGTCGCGACCGGTCGTCGATCTGCACCTCGACAAGTCCATTCCGCTGCGGACGGTGGCCGAGCTGGTCGCCGAGGCGATCGCGTCTCACCGCGCGGGCGAGCGGCGCCGCTAACTCACGTCCTTCTCGACCGGCACGCCGACCATGCTCCCCCACTCGGTCCACGAGCCGTCGTAGTTCTTCACGTCGTCCTGGCCGAGCAACTCGTGCAGCACGAACCAGGTGTGCGCGGAGCGCTCGCCGATGCGGCAGTAGGCGATGATCGGCGCGCCGCCGTCGATGACGCCCTTGCCCGTGTAGAGCTCGCGCAGCTCGTCGGCGGTCTTGAACGTCCCGTCCTCCTTGACCGCCTGCGCCCACGGCACCGACGCGGCGCCCGGGATGTGGCCGCCGCGCTGCGCGCCCTCCTGCTCGTAGCCGGCCATCGAGATCAGCTCGCCGCTGAACTCCTGCGGCGAGCGCACGTCGACGAGGTTCACGTCCTGGCCGAGCGCGGCGAGCACCTCGTCGCGCCGGGCGCGGATGGACTCGTCGCCCGGCTGCGCGATGAAGCTCTGCGGCTCGTAGCTCGCGACCTCGGCGGTCGTCGCGCGGTCCTCGGCGATCCACTTCTCGCGCGGGCCGTTGAGCAGCTTCACGTCCTGGTGGCCGTAGTACTTGAGGTACCAGTACGTGTACGCGGCGAACCAGTTGTTGCGGTCGCCGTAGAGCACGATCGTGTGCTCGTCGGAGATCCCGCGCGAGCCGAGCAGCTCGCCGAACGCCTCCGGCCCGAGGAAGTCGCGCTTGACCTGGTCCTGCAGGTCCTTCTTCCAGTCGAACCCGATCGCGCCGGGGATGTGCGCGTCGGCATAGAGCGCCGGGTTCTCGTCGACCTCGACGATCCGCACGTTCTCGTCGTCGAGGTGCTGCTCGAGCCATTCGGTTTCGACCAGCACGTCCTTCGCGTAGTCACTCATGGTCTCTCGAACTTACACACCGGGCGGGAACGTGAACGGGGGCGGCGCGACGACCTTGCCCTGCTCGATCGTGATCAGCTCGTGAGCCTTGAGGACGATGTCGCGCGGGTTGCCGCTGTACGCGCGGTTGCCGACGAAGACCTTGAGGTTGCCGTGCAGCCCATCCGCCGTGGTCGTCGACAGCGGCTTGCCCCAGACGTCGAAGAACTGGCCGAGCGTGTAGGTCCGCGTGTCCGGCGACTCGATGTGCATGATCCCGGTGGCGTCGTGGGTGTGCAGCCAGTAGAGGCACTGGTGTTGCAGGTCGATGCCGATCAGCGCGGGGACCTTCACCTGCTTGCCGTCGCGCAACAGGGTGAGGTGCGCGTGGTAGTGGCTCTCCAGATGCTCGGGCTGGCAGCTGATGCCGTCGATGACCGAGGCCCCGTTGGACGTGGTCGCCGGCTGCGCGGGCGTGCTGCTCGTGCTGTCGCTGGACGAGCCGCAGCCGGAAAGTGCGACAACGGCAAGGCCGACCAGGAGCGCGCGGGACACGGTCGGGGAAGCTAGCGCCAGAATGGGACGCGATGATTCCCGACCGCGCCGAACAGCAGATCTTCGCGGCGCTGCCGCAGCTCGACGCCGTCCCTCGCCGCGGCCTTGCGCTGGCGCTGGCGGGCGTCCCGCGAGCCGGGATCGCGAGCGAGCTCGGGCTGAGCGGGGCGGCCCTGTCCGAGCAGCTGGCCCGGGGACGCAAGGCGCTGCGGCGCACCCGCGTCGAGCTGGCTTCGGGCGGCCGCTGCGAGCGCGCCGAGCGCGCGCTGTCGGACCGCCTCGACGGCGTCCTGTCCGACCTGGACGGGCGCTTCCTCGGCGCACACCTCGCGCGCTGCTCGCGCTGCCGCATCCACGAGGCCGAGCTGACCGCGGCGCTCGAGGAGCTGGAGGCCGCGTTCGCCGCGCCGCCGGCCGAGCAACCCGCGCCCACGCGTGCGCGCCTGCGCGTCGTGCCGCCCGCGCCGCAGCTGCCCGCCGCCCCGGAGCCGGCGGCCCTCGGGGCACACGCCGCCGAAGGCGGCGGGTCCGCGGCGCCGCCGGAGCCCGACCGGCCTACGGTCGTCGAAGAGCCGGAGCCGGTCGTGGCCGAGATCCAGCCCCCCACGCCCGCGAGTCACAAGCGCATCCGCGCCGCGCTGCCCATCGCCGTCGCGGTGCTCATCGCGATCGGGCTCATCGCCGCCGCCATCGCGTTGTTCGGCTACGGCAACGACACCGCGCGCGCGCCCTGGAACACCCCCAACGCGCCGATCGTGCACCCGGCGCCGATCAGCGGCCAGTAGCCAGCAGCGCGTCGATCCCCGACCGCGCCGCCGCGACCCACGCCGTCTCGTCCGAAGGATCCTCGTCGAGGAACGCGATCGGGATGCCGTGGCGGTCGTGCGCCGCCTGGACGACCGCCTCCCCCGCCCGGGTGGGCGGGGTCTCATACAGCACGCCGCGCACCGTCGTGTCCACGGTGCGCTCGAGCATCATCTCCAGCCGCGAGCCGTGCAGCTCCGGCGCCTCGACCGTGCCGAGCAGCCACAGCAGGACCGTCGCGTTCTCGAGCGCGTAGCGCAGCGTCCCGATCCGATCGGGATCGCCGATCCAGCACTCGCAGCCCGCGTCCTCGATCAGCGA
>VAYD01000103.1 GCA_005883905.1 Actinomycetota bacterium | reverse complement strand
GGCGTCGATCGCGACCAGCGCGTTCGCCACGCCGCAGCCCGCGTCGTCGTGCGGGTGGATCCCGACGCGGCAGCGGTCCGCGAACTCGGCGACGACGGCGCGCGTCGCGTCCGCGATCTGCGGCGGCAGCGACGAGCCGTTGGTGTCGCACAGGACGATCGTCTCGGCGCCGGCGTCGGCCGCCGCGCGCAGGCACGCGAACGCGTAGTCGGGTTCCGCGCGCCAGCCGTCGAAGAAGTGCTCGGCGTCGTAGATCACGCGCTTGCCCTCCCCCGCGAGGAACGCGATCGACGAGCCGATCATGTCGAGGTTCTCCTCGCGCGAGATTGCCCACGAGCGTGCAGACCGGCGCGAAGCAGTCCGCGAGCACGCGCAGCGCGGGATCGCCGGCCGCCTCCGTGCCGCGGCGCCGGGTCATGCCGAACGCGGCGATCTGCGCGGTCTGGAACGTCTCGCCGGCGAGCAGCTCGAACAGCTCGAGCTCCTTCGGGTTCGAGGCCGGGAAGCCGGCCTCGATCAGGTGGATCCCGAGCTCGTCGAGCTTGTGGGCGACGCGCAGCTTCTCGGCAGCGCTGAGCGTCATGTCGGCGCCCTGCATGCCATCGCGCAGGGTCGCGTCGTAGAGCTGGATCACGCGACCTTCGCCGGCACTGGGACCGGGTCGAGCCAGTCGCGGTAGCGATCCGTCCGGCCGTGCAGCGCGTCGTCGAACGCCTTCTGGATCGCGCGCGTGACCTCGCCGGGCTCGCCGGAGCCGACCGCGTGGTCGTCGACCTCGACGCACGGCACGAGCTCGGCCGCGGTGCCGGTCAGGTAGATCTCGTCGGCCAAATACAGCTCGGCGCGCGCGATGTCGCGCTCGACCAGCTCGTGGCCGAGGTCGCGCGCGATCTGGATCGCCGACTTGCGGTTGATGCCGTCGAGGATCGACGCGGTCTGCGGCGGCGTGTAGATGACGCCGTCGCGCACGACGAAGATGTTCTCGCCGGAGCCCTCGCAGACGAGGCCCCTGTCATCCAGGAGGATCGCCTCCTCGTAGCCGGCCTTATGCGACTCGATCTTCGCCAGGATCGAGTTGAGGTACTGGCCCGACGCTTTGGCGTGCGGGATCAGGCTGTCGGGGCTGATGCGCCGCCAGCTCGAGACCTTGGCGCGCACGCCGTTGCGCTTGCCCTCCTCGCCCAGGTAGGCGGCCCACTCCCAGACGGCGACGCACACGTCGACCGGCGCATCGAGCGGGAAGAGGCCCATCGTCCCGTAGCCACGGAACACGAGCGGGCGGATGTAGCACTCGCGCATGCCGTTCTTCGAGATCAGGTCGAGCGTCGACTGCCGGATCTGCTCGCGGTCGAAGGGGATCGGCATGTAGTAGAGCTCGGCCGACTTGAAGAGCCGGTCGATGTGGTCGGCGTGGCGGAAGACCGCCGGGCCGATCTCGGTGTCGTAGCAGCGGATGCCCTCGAAGACGCCCGTGCCGTAGTGCAGGCCGTGCGTGAGTACGTGGACCTTTGCGTCCTCCCATGCGACGAACTCGCCGTTCATCCAAATGAGGTCCGCGGGCTTCACGTACGTGTCTCCTGGTGTCAGAGGTGCGCGAGCACTGCCTGCGTGGCCTCGGCCGTGCTCGCGTTGCCGCCGAGGTCAGGGGTGCGAAGCCCTTGGTCAAGGGCCTTGTCCACCGCCGATTCTACGGACGCTGCGGCGTCGGGCAAACCGAGTCCGTGGCGAAGCATCATGGCCGCGCTCAGGAACATCGCCAGGGGGTTGGCGATGCCCTGGCCCGCGATGTCCGGCGCGGAGCCGTGGACCGGCTCGAAGACGCCGGGCGTGCCGGACTCCCCGAGGCTCGCGCTCGGCAGCATCCCGATCGAGCCCGTGAGCATCGCGGCCTCGTCGCTGAGGATGTCGCCGAACATGTTCTCGGTGAGGATCACGTCGAAGTGGCGCGGCGAGCTGACGAGCATCATCGCCGCGTTGTCGACGAGCACGTGCTGGAGCTCGATGTTCGGGAACTCGCGGCCATGCAGATCGCTGACGACCTCGCGCCACAGGCGGCTGGTCTCGAGCACGTTGGCCTTGTCGACGCTCGTCACGCGCGAGCGCGCGGAGCGGAAGGCGACCCGGGCGATGCGCTCGACCTCTTCGCGGCTGTAGCTGCAAAGGTCGCTGGCCGTGTCGGCCGTGCGGGTCTTGTCGCCGAAGTAGATGCCGCCGGTGAGCTCCCGCACCACCAGCAGGTCGGTGCGCTCGATGATGTCGCGGCGCAGCGGGCTCGCGTCGTAGAGCGCCGGCAGCGGGCGGACCGGGCGCAGGTTCGCGTAGAGGCCCAGGCCCTTGCGCAGGCCGAGCAGGCCCTGCTCGGGGCGCGGCACGTCCGGGTCGGTCGTGTCCCACTTCGGCCCGCCGACGGCGGCGAGCAGCACGGCGTCGGAGCGCTTGCACGCGTCCAGCACCTCGTCGGTCAGCGCGGTGCCGCCGGCGTCGATCGACGCGCCGCCGAACAGGTGCTCCTCGTAGGCGAAGTCGCCGACGGCGTCGAGGACCTGGAGGGTGGGCGCGAGGATCTCGGGACCGATCCCGTCGCCCGGCAGGGTGACGATGCGGTGGGACACGGCGGCGGACCCTATCGGCCCGCCGCCGCGCACGAAGGTTCCTCCGCGGGGCATCCTGCCACGCGGTCTGACTAGGTCGTCTGGCCTCCGGCCAGCCGTTCAGGCCCCGAGGATCGCGCTCAGGAAGTCCGTGTTGAACGGCTTGGTGCCGTTCACCACGGTCGCGCTCGGGCCGCCGTGCGTGTGCATGTAGTTCAGCTCACGCGGCAGGTCGCCGACGCCGTTGGACCCGGCGAGCGGTGCGATCTGCACGGTGCTCAGGATGCCCGCGGCCGCTCCGGTGTCGGTCATGAAGCCGGAGCCGGAGTCACCCGGGATGCCCGGGGTGACCGTGTAGACGTCGGTCGACCAGCCACTCGGCTGCTGGTCCACGACGACGCCCGTCTTCGGGCTCAGCTTCGTGACCCCGCCGCGAAGCTCGGAGTTGCCGTAAGTGTAGACCTTGGAGCCGGCCGCGGCGGGCAGCGACGCCACGCCCGTCGGTCCGCCCCATCCGGGCACCGTCGGATCGACATTGGCCGCGTCCGATGGGTCCAGCTTGATCAGCGCGATGTCGTTGTAGGCGCAGGTGTCGGCGTCGGTTTCGCCGTTGGCCTGCATCGTGGCCCAGCTGTTGTAGACCATCACGCCGGGCTTCGAGGCGCCCGTGACCTGGACCTGCGTGCCGACCGGAAGCGTGCCGGACGAGCAGCCGTCAGTGGCCGTGTTGCCGCCCGTGCCGGAGCAGTGGGCCGCCTGGCCGATGTACGTGGTCGCACCGTCGGAGTAGATGAAGTTGGCGGTGCACTGGGCACCGTTCGTGAACGTCTGCACACCAGGGTGAATCGCCCCGGTTCCTGCGGCATGCGCCCCTGCGGGCGCCAGCGACATGATCGCCAGCGCGAACACGCCGGCGAGAACCCGTCGTAGTGACATTCCCCTACCTTCGGTTGAGTTAGTGGAGCTGCGGCCGCTCCCGCAGCGGCCGCCGTTCCTCCTTACCCAATCACAAAGAAGTTGTCACCGGGCCGGTTCGCTCGCGCTCTCGCTCATAGATCTCGATTGCGCCAACTTCCTGCAAGGTGAGCGCGATGTCGTCGAGGCCGTTGAGCAGGCGGTGCTTGACCCCTTGGTCGATGTCGAAGCTCGCGGTCCCTCCAGGCCAGCGGACCTCCTGGGCGGCGAGGTCGACCTGACATTCTCCCGCGTCGGCGATCGATCGGCAGTCGGCCTCGCCCAGCTCCACAGGCAGCAGCCCGATCTTCGTGCAGTTCGAGCGGAAGATGTCGGCGAAGCTCGGCGCGATGATCGCGCGGAACCCGTAGTCCTCGAGCGCCCAGGGCGCGTGCTCGCGGCTCGAGCCGCAGCCGAAGTTGCGGCCGGCGACGAGGACCTGGTTGTGCGGCAGGTCCCAGCCGTCCTCCTTGGCCCAGTCGAAGAACAGGAACTCGCCGAAGCCGGTGCGCTCGACGCGCTTGAGGAACTGCTTGGGGATGATCTGGTCGGTGTCGACGTCGGCGCGCCAGAGGACGCTGACGGGGCCGGTGATGGTCTCGATCGCTCGCATTAAGGGGTCACCTCCGACGGGCATCCTGCCCGCGTCTTGATGGAGTGGCCGACATCCATGTCGGCTACCAAGTCCGGATGTCGACGAAGCGCCCCTCGATGGCGGCCGCGGCGGCCATCTCCGGGCTGACGAGGTGGGTGCGCCCGCCACGGCCCTGGCGCCCCTCGAAGTTGCGGTTCGAGGTGGATGCGCAGCGCTCGCCCGGCTGCAGGATGTCCGGGTTCATCCCGAGGCACATCGAGCAGCCCGCGCCGCGCCAGTCGAACCCGGCGGCCCTGAAGACCTCGTCGAGGCCCTCGCGCTCGGCCTGCGCCTTCACCTGCACGGAACCGGGGACGACCATCGCGTAGACGTCGCCGGCGACCCTGCGGCCCTGAACGACCTTCGCGGCGGCGCGCAGGTCGCCGATGCGCGAGTTCGTGCACGAGCCGATGAAGACGCGGTCGAGCCTGATGTCCTCGATCGGGGTGCCGGCCTGCAGGCCCATGTACTCCAGCGCGCGTTCCTCGCCCTCGGTGCTCGGCTCGGGCACTGCGCCGGCGACGCCGACCACCTGCGCGGGGTTCGTGCCCCAGCTGACCATCGGGCTGATCGCGCTCGCGTCGACGACGACCTCCTTGTCGAACGTCGCATCGGCATCGGTGCGCAGCTCGCGCCACGCGCCGTCGACGCTGACGCCGCGCTCCTCGACCCACGCGAAGGTCGTCTCGTCGGGCGCGACCATGCCGGCGATGGACATGTTGCAGACGGTCATGCGTCCCTCCATCGACAGCGCCGCGATCGCCTCGCCGTGGTACTCGACCGCGTGGCCCGAGGCGCCGTCGGTGCCGATCTGGGCGATCGTGCCCAGGATCAGGTCCTTGGCCGTGCAGCCCACGCCGAGGCTGCCCTGGTACGAGATCAGCATCGTCTGCGGACGGGTCTGCGGCAGCGTCTGGGTGGCCAGCACGTGCTCCACCTCGCTGGTGCCGATGCCGAACGCGAGCGCGCCGAACGCGCCGTGCGTGGCCGTGTGCGAGTCGCCGCAGACGATCGTCATGCCCGGCTGCGTGACGCCGAGCTCGGGCCCGATGACGTGGACGATGCCCTGACGGTCGGAGCCCAGCGAGTAGACGGGGACGCCGAACTCCGCGCAGTTGTCCTCGAGGGTCTCGACCTGCACGCGCGACAGGGAGTCGCGGATGCGCGCGGCGACCGGCGTGCCGTCGGTCGGCACGTTGTGGTCGGCGGTCGCGAGCGTGCGGTCCGGGCGGCGGACGGTGCGGCCTGCGAGCCGCAGCCCGTCGAACGCCTGCGGGCTCGTGACCTCGTGGACGAGGTGCAGGTCGATGTAGATCAGGTTCGGCGCGACCTCGTGCGCCTCCCAGATGCGGTCGAACAGAGTCTTCGCCATTGCGTTTCAGGACCTCCGCAGTCCGGCGGACACGACGGCGAGCAGCGCGGCCTCGTCTCGTCCCGGGTTCTCGAAGTGATGGGGCAGGTCGGCGTCGAACACGACGCTGTCGCCCTCGTTGAGCTCGTGGGTGGCGCCGTCGACGTGCAGCACGACGGTCCCGCTCTCGACCAGCGCGATCTCGCGGCTGCCGGGCTCGTGCATCGGCGGGTCGCCCTTGCCGCCGGTCTGGGCGCCGGGCGCCAGGACGTGGCGGCTCAGCTCGGCCCGCTGTCCGGGTAGCGGCGGCGGCAGGTCGAAGCTGTGGCCTGCGGTGCCGCCGCCGCGCCGGCGCTCGCCGGCCCGGACGATCGAGACGACGCCCTGCTCGTCGAGCCGCAGCAGCTGGCTCAGCCGCAGCTCGAGGCCCGCGGCGATGCGGCTGGCGACCTGCAGCGTGGGGCTCGTCTCGCCGCGCTCGACCTGGCTGAGCATCGGCGCGCTCACGCCGCTGCGCTCCGCGAGGTCCCGCAGGCTGAGATCCATCGCCTCGCGCAGCGCCCGCACACGCGGGCCGACGTGGATCGCGACCTCCATCTGGTCAAGCGTGGCCATACGTCCGTACGTTATCACGTACAGCTGTATCGTTCGGCCCGTGAGCTTCCTTGAACCGGACGTTCTCGTCCTCGGAGGCGGCGGGATCCTCGGCGAGGGCTGGATGAACGGGCTGCTCGCCGGGCTCGAGGATGCCAGCGGCGTGAGGTTCGCCGACTGCCGCGCGTTCGTGGGGACGTCGGCCGGGTCGATCGTGGCTGCGCGGCTGGTCGCGGGGCGCGAGCTGCGCCGGCCTGGGACGAGGCCGCGGGCGGCGTCGCCGGGGAACGGATCGCCGCGCGGCGGCGTGCTGCGCGACGCCGTCGCGGTCGGATGGCGCGCGACCGCGCCGCTGGCGCCGCTGGCGCTCGCCGCCTCGGCGCCGGCGGGCGCGGCGGTTCGCTCGCTGGCGCTCGCGCGGGTCCCCGCGGGCCGCTATCCGCTCGACGACCTGCACCGCCGTGTCGGCGGCTGGCGCGCGCGCTTCGACGGGCGGCTGCGCGTCTGCACGGTCGACCGGGCGAACGGGCGCCGTGTCGTGTTCGGCGCGCCGGGCGCGCCGAAGGCGTCAGTCGCGGATGCGGTGCAGGCGTCGTGTGCGATCCCGGGCGTGTTCAAGCCTGTGCGGATCGACGGGCACCAGTACGTCGACGGCGGCGCCTGGTCGGTGACGAATCTCGACGCCGCGCCGGTCTCGCGCGGCTCGCGCGTGTTGTGCCTGGAGCCGACTGGCGCGCTCGGGCTGCGGGGTGCGG
>VAYD01000546.1:1286-2334 GCA_005883905.1 Actinomycetota bacterium | reverse complement strand
GTCCCACGCGTCGTCGGCCAGCAGTTCGAGCGTCTCGACGGCGACCGCGGTCATGGGGCGCCCTCGAAGTAGGCGGCAACGGTGTCGCAGACGGCGTCGACCTGCTCCGGCGTCATCGTCGGATACAGCGGCAGCGTGATGATGCGCAGCGCGAGGTCCTCGGCCACCGGCAGGTCGCCGGTCGCGTGGCCGTACGCCGTGCGGTAGTGGTCGAACAGGTGGACCGGGGGGTAGTGCAGGCTCGTCTGGATCCCCGCCCCGCCGAGCGCGTCGCGCAGCGGGTCGCGGTCCTGGGCGCGATCGACGATCAGCACCGCCAGGTGCCCGGATCCGATCTGCCCGCGGAACGGCATGCGCACCGGCAGGCCAGCCTCGTCGAATCGCGCCCGATAGCGCTCGATCAGCGCGTTGCGGCGCTCGTTGTTGGCCGGCAGCTTGGCGAGCTGCGGGCGGCCCAGTGCCGCGGTCAGCTCGGACGGGCGGTAGTTGAATCCCAGCCGGACGACGTCGTAGGCGGACGCATGCCCGCGGTAGCGGTCCCAGGTCATCCCGTGCGAGCGCAGCAGCCGCACCTGGTCGCGCACCTGGGGATCGCGCGCGAGCACCATCCCGCCCTCGCCGGTGCTCATGTTCTTGTTGCCGAAGAAGCTGAAGCAGCCTGCGTCGCCGATCGTGCCGAGCGCGCGGCCGTCCCAACTCGCTCCGGGCGCGTGCGCGGCGTCCTCGATCAGGAACAGTCCGTGCCGGTCGCAGAGGTCGAGCAGCGCGTCCATCTGGCACGGGTAGCCCGCGTAGTGCACGCACATCACGCCGCGCGTCGCGGGCGTGATGCGGCGCTCCACGTCGGCCGGGTCGATCGAAAGGTCGTCGGGGCCGATCGAGTCCGCGAACACGGGTCGCCCGCCGCTGAGCGCAACGGCGTTGGCGCTGGCGACGAACGTCAGCGTCGGCACGATCACCTCGACGCCGGGGCCGACGCCGAGCGCCAGGCAAGCGAGGTGCAGCGCCGCCGTCCCGTTGGCGACAGCCACGGCGCCCTCGGCGCCGC
>VAYD01000546.1:0-1187 GCA_005883905.1 Actinomycetota bacterium | reverse complement strand
GCGCACGGCCTCGAACTCCTCGTTCGCGCGCGCGAAATCGTCGGGCCGCCCAAGGTCGAGCCAGTAGTCCGAGTGCGTGTGCGTGCGCACCGGGCGGTCGGCGGCCAGCAGTGCCTGCACGAGGTCGGGGAAGTCCATCCGCTCGCCGGCGGGGATGAGCTCGATGGCGGCGGCGCTGAACGCGTAGATGCCCATGCTGACCAGGTACTCGTGCTCGGGCTTCTCGCGGTAGGCCACAAGCGCGCCGGCGTCGTCGACGTCGAGGATGCCGAGCTCGTCGCGCTCGCGCCGGCGGAAGGCGCCGATCGTCAGCGCCGCGTCGCTGGCGCCGTGCACGTCGAGCAGCTGGTTGAACGACAGATCGCTGAGCACGTCGCCGTTCATGACGACGAACGGCTCGTCGGGCAGGCCGTCGATCTGCGCGAGCGCGCCGACGGTCCCGAGCGGGGCCGTCTCGCGGAAGTAGCCGATCTCCATGCCCCAACGATCGCCGTTGCCGCAGTAGATCTCGATCAGATGGCCAAGGTGCCCGACCGCCATCGTCGCCTTCGTGCAGCCCGCGCGGCTGAGCTGCGTGAGGACGAGATCGAGGATCGGCCGCTCGCCGACCGGCAGCAGGGGCTTGGGGAGGACGTGCGTGAAGGGGGCGAGCCGCGTGCCTTTGCCGCCCGCAAGGACGATCGCCTCGAAGCTCATACGACGTATTGCTCGATGCCCGCCCGCCGCCCGCGCGTGCGGATCCACTCGATCGTGAGCGCCAAGCCGGTGCGCAGGTCGTGCTCGGGCGTCCATCCGAGGAGGTCGCGCGCCTGCGTCGGGTCCGAGCACAGCCGGTCGACCTCGCTCCCCGCGGGGCGCATGCGCGAGTCCTCCTGCTCGATCGGGAGGTCGCGCCCGACGACGTCGCGGATCAGCTCGGCGAGCTCGCCGACCGCGATCTCCTTGCCGACGCCGAGGTTGAACGTGCGCCCCTCGACGGCCTGGGCCGCTGCCGCGTGGATGAACCCGGTCGCCGTGTCGCGCACGAACGTGAAGTCGCGCGTGGTGTCGAGCGAGCCGAGGCGGATCGTGTCGCTCCACAGCGCCTGCGTGGCGATCGTCGGGATCACCGCCCGCATCGACTGCCGCGGGCCGAAGGTGTTGAACGGCCTGACGATGACCGCGGGAAGGCCGAACGAGCGGGCGTA
>VAYD01000061.1:970-5800 GCA_005883905.1 Actinomycetota bacterium | reverse complement strand
GAGCCAGCAGCCGCGCGACGCGCAGGAGCCGCGCGTTGCCGGGCGCGACGTCGCGCCTGGACAGCGACTCGAGGGCGCCGCGCTCGTTGCGCAGCGAGATCTCGAAGCTCTTCACCGAGTTCGTGCGCAGCCGGTGCTCGAGCGGCCCGAGCAGCGTGATCGCCGCAACGAGCAGCGTGAGCACGCTGACGCAGGCGAGCACCGCGACGACATGCGCACGCAGCCCGAGATGCAGGGCTCAGGTTTCGCCGATGCGGTACCCGGCTCCTCGGACCGTGACGATCAGCTGTGGATCCTCCGGCACCGCCTCGAGCTTCTCGCGGAGATGGCGGACGTGCACGTCGATCGCGCGCGGATCGCGGTAGGCGCTGTCGCCCCAGATCGCGCGCAGCAGGTCGTGGCGGCTGTGCACCCGCTTGCGATCGCTCATCAGCGCCTGCAGCAGCTCGAACTCCGAGAACGTCAGCGCCACCGTCTCGCCGTCGCGGCGGACCTCACGCGGACTGGGGTCCAGCGTGATCGGGCCTGCGCTGAGCACCGCCTCGACGCGCCCGGAGCCGCCGGAGCGCCGCAGGACCGCGCGGATGCGGCTGCGCAGCTCGGCGGGGCGGAACGGCTTGACGACGTAGTCGTCGGCGCCCGCCTCCAGCCCGAGCACGGCGTCGGCCTCGCTGTCGAGCGCCGTCAGCATGATGATCGGCACACTGTTGCGCCGCTCGCGCAGCGTCCGGCAGACCTCGTAGCCGTCCGGGCTGCTCGGGCCCAGCGCCACGTCGAGCAGCAGGATGTCGAAGCGCTGCGTGCTCGCCCGGTCGATCGCCGAGCGGCCGTCGGGGACGGCCATGACGCGGTGACCCTCGCGCTCGAAGGACTGCCTGAGCGCCTCGCGTAGCGACGGCTCGTCGTCGCAGACGAGGATGTCCAGGTTCTGCGCCACCATCTCGCCGGGAACGGTACCCGGCGATTGATCGGTCAGGGCCGCGCGGCGTGGAGCGTCCGGCGCAGCCTCGCCAGTTCGAAGAACGCGCGCGCGACGACGCGCGGGTTCGCCCCGCTCTGCTCGCCGGCGACGCGGGGCCGATGGTGCACGCCGAGCTCCTCCAGGCGCCCGCCGGCGGAGAGGCTCTTGACGACGAGCTCGGTGCTGATCATCGCGCCGGTCGCCTCGAGGTTGATCCGCTCCACAAGCTCGCGCCGGACGAGCTTGAACGCGCAGTCCACGTCGCGCACGGGCAGGCGAAACATGCGGCGCACGAGCCAGTTCCATGCCGCGGCGTTGAGCCTGCGGTTCAGCGGGTCGCGCCGCAGGATCCGCCACCCGACGACGATGTCGGCGTGCGTCGCGAGCGGCAGGAAGTCCTCGAGCTCGGAGAGGTCGAACTGCAGGTCGGCGTCCGTCAGGAACACCCAGGGCATGCGCGCCGCCGCGATCCCGGTCCGCACAGCGTCGCCGTAGCCGCGGTTCCGGGTATGCACGACGACGCGCACGCGCCTGTCGCGTTCCGCGAGCCGCGCCGCAACGGACGCGGTCTCGTCGGTGCTGCCGTCGTCTACGACGACGATCTCATGACCGGTTGCGCAGCGCTCCGCCGCCGCGGTCGCATAGCGGATCGCGTCCGCGATGTTGTCGGCCTCGTTGAAGCACGGCAGGACGATGGTCAGGCCGGCCAGCGCGTTGGGCAGGCGCTCGACGCCGGGGCGCGGGGCGAGGGAGTGGAGGGCCGCGTCGGTCATGCCGACAAGGTGCCCCCGGCCCGGTTGAAGTTGGGGTCGTAGGGAGTTGCGAGTTCGTTAGGGCACGAGCAGCGAGACCTGCAGGGCGCCGCTCGGGAACGCCGGCGCCGTGAATCCGTAGGCCGTGTACGTGCGGCCGCCGTAGGTGACGGTCGTCAGGCCAGGCGTGTAGGGCGGGCCGGGGAAGAGGTTGCTGCCGGGCACGGTGCGCGGCCCCGCGTGCAGGACGACGTCGGCGCCGGTGAAGCGGTGGATCAGCTTGATGTAGCCGGTGTCGTCCTGGACCGAGAGCACGAAGCGCCCGATGCCGGGGATCGTCGCCCTCGCCGGGCTGATGACGAACGGGCCGCCGACATCGGTGATCAGGTGCGAGCCCCTCCAGGCGCGCACGCGGACGATGTGGAAGCGGCTGTCACGGAAGAAGCGGATGATCGCGGCGCGCACCGCCGCCGGGTTGCCGGCGGCGATCGCGCGCCGGAACGGCCGGCTGCCGGCGGCATGGTGCAGCGCCATCTGCGCCGACGCGCCACGCGTCTCGGCATCGATCAGGTTGCGCCCGACGAGGCCGATCGCGCCGACGCGGGCGTCGGCGCAGTCGACGGCGGGCCGCGCCGGCAGCGCGAGGTGGACGCGGGTGGACGTGCCGGGGAACGTCTGCGCCGGGAACGACACGCCGCCCGTGCCGCCGAAGCGCACGGCCGCGCCGGTCAGCCCGCGCGTGATCGCCTCGAACGAGTGCTGGTCGCCGACCGACAGGACGTAGCGGCCCATGCCGCCGCCGATCAGCCCGCGCACCGGGGCGAGCGCCGGCGCCGTGCCCACGCGCACGAGCGTGCGTCCGCCGGCGGCGACGTCGATCCGGACGATCCGGTTGTGGATCACGGGGATGAGCGCGGCGCGGATCGCGCGCGGGTTGCGTGCCGCGACAGCGCGCGTCAGTGCGGCGGACCGGTGCAGGCGCGCGACGGCGTCGACCTCGTTCGGGCCGCTCACGGACTGGTCGTAGATCCGGCGGGCGACGGCGACCAGCTCCTGGCGGGCGGTCGCGGGGCACGAGCGGCTCGGCGCCCGCGAGGGGGCGGCCGCTCCGCAGGCCGTTGCGGCGGCGGGGAGCACGAGCAGGGCGAGGGCGGCGGAGCGTCGCATGGGCGAGCACGGTGGCACCGCGTTCGCGACTTCGACAAGGGCGAAACGCCCATTCGAACAGGACGCTAACGCCGCGCCAACCCTTCGCTCAGGGCGGCGCGGCGAAGGTGCTGGCATGGCTGGTGCCGTTCTCCGAGCCGGCGTGAGCGTGCGGGCCGCCGGCGGCACCGTGCGCGCAGTCCGAACAGGGCTCGCGTCCGCCGGCGTGCTCGCAGTGCTTGGCGGCGTCGCCTGGCTTGCGGCGGCCGCGGCGCAGCGCGCGTCGACGCTCTCGCCGCCCTCGATCCGCACGCCCACGCCGCCGCTGATCGGCTCGGAGCCGACCTGGTTCCTGGGTCCGCTGCACGGCCTGCTGCCCGGCCTGACCTCGTCCGCCTCGCGCCTGCACTCGGACATGGTGGTGGTCCTGATCGTCACCGGCGTCGGGTGGGCGCTCGTCTGGGCCACGGCGACCGGGCTGCCGAGCCGCGTGCTGCTCGGCGCCAGCGCGCTGGCGCAGACGCTGCTCGTGCTCGGCCCGCCGCTGCCGCTGACCGACGTCTTCAACTACGAGCTCTACGCCCGGATGGCCGCGCTGCACGGGCTGAACCCCTACCACGCGCTCCCGACTGCCGCGTCCGGCGACCCGGTCTACTGGGTGGCGAACTGGCACCACCTCAGCAGCCCATACGGCCCGCTGTTCACGCTGTTCTCGGAGGCGCTCGTGCCGTTCGGCGCGCACGGCTGGCTGTGGGCCTGGAAGCTTGTCGTGCTCGTCTCGGGCGTCGCGACCGTCGCGCTGGTCGGCTCGCTCGCGGTGCGCCTCGGCGTGTCGCGCGAGCGCGCGATCGCCGCGTTCGGGCTGAGCCCGCTCGTGCTGATCGCCGAAGTGGGCGGCCTGCACAACGACGTTCCCGCGGTGCTGTGCCTTGTCGCAGCAGCCTGGTGCCTGGTGCGCGGCCGCGACGCGGATGCGCCCCGATGGATCGACCCGGCGGCCGGCGCGCTCGCTGTGGCCGCCGCCGGCATCAAGCCGTCGTTCGCGATCGTCGTCGGCATCGTCGTGCTCGGCGCGAGCAGCCGGCCGCGGGCGCTGCTCGGCGCGGCGGGCGCGGCAGTGCTGACGGGCCTTGTGATGCTCGTCTTCTACGGCGGCGCGCTGCCGAACCTCAAGACGCAGGGCACGCTCGTCACGCCGCTGAGCGTGCCGAACCTGCTCGGGCTTGCCGCCGGTCACGGCGGCGCCGACGCCGCGGTGCGATCGGTCGCACGGGAGGCGATCGTGCTCGCCGCCGCGATCGGCACGGCGGCGACCGCGTACCGGCGGCAGTGGGCGCTCACGGCGATCGGGAGCGTTCTGGTCGTCGCGGTGCTGACGGTGCCCTGGGTGATGCCGTGGTACCTCGTCTGGGCGCTCCCGTTCATCGCGGTCGGGCGGCCGAGGGTGCTCGTGCCGCTGGCGCTGGCGGCGACGGTCTGGCTGTGCATCGGCGGGCTGCCGTCGTTGCCCGGGATCCTGCACCATTTCGGCTACTACCCCGGGCGGCTGCCGACGGGGCTGGCCAACCACGACGAGTTTGTGCGGCTGGTGCAATGAGTCGCGAGGCGTTGCGGATCCTGCGGTTCTGCGTGGTCGGCGTGACGAACACGGTGGTCACGCTGGCGGTGTTCGCGCTGCTCGTGGACGCCGGCCTGGCGGCGCCGCTGGCGTCCGGGCTCGCGTTCTGCGCGGGGGCGACCAACAGCTACCAGCTCAACCGCCGGTGGACCTTCCGCGGGCTCGGGCGAGCGCACCACGCGGTCCTGCGGTTCGTCGTGTCCCAGGGCGCCGGCGCGCTGGCGAGCGCCGGCGGCGTGCTCGTCCTGACGCAGGCAGGTTGGCCGCGACTGGCCGCCGAGTGCGTCATCCTGCCCTGCGTGACGATCGCCCTGTACAGCGTCTCGCGACTGCTGGTCTTCCGCTCCGCCTCG
>VAYD01000061.1:0-948 GCA_005883905.1 Actinomycetota bacterium | reverse complement strand
CGCTCCGGCGAGCCCGCCCGCCGCGCCCGCGTGCGTCCCGCTGAGCGCGGGCACCCACCGGCTGCCGGCGATCGACGGGCGGATCCCGGTCGTGCTGCACGTCGGCCGCGGCGCGAAGGCCGGGGCCCCGCTCGTCCTCGGCCTCCCGGGGGCGGGGCAGACCGCGCGGGACTTCGCCACCTACACCGGCTACTCGGAGATGGCCGACCGCAAGGGTTTCTCCGTGGCCTATCCGACGGCGACGGGGTCGCGTCCCTTCTGGAACATCTCCGGCACGCAGTCCGGCAAGCCCGACGACGTGGCCTACCTGCGCGAGGTGATCCCCGCGGCCGTGAAGGCCGCCTGCGCGGATCCGGCGCGGGTCAGCGTCACCGGCGTGTCGAACGGCGGCGGGATGGCGGCGCGCATGGCCTGCGAGGCGGCCGACCTGGTCGCCGCCGCGGCGCCGGTCGCCGGTGGCTACAAGTCGCTGCCCGACTGCCAACCGTCGCGCCCCGTCCCGATGCTCGAGATCCACGGCGCCATCGATCACGTCGTCCCGTACGACGGTGACGAGACCGGCGCCGGCAGCGTGCCGGCGTTCCTGAAGCAGTGGCGGCGGCTCGACGGCTGCGTCGGCGCCGCGCAGCGCCGGACGCCGCGGCGCAACGTCGTGGAGCTGCGCTGGTCGCGGTGCACGCGCGGGACGGCGGTCGAGCACGACCGCATCACGGACGCCGACCATGGCTGGCCCGGCGAGGACGACATCGACGGCGTGGACGGGTTCGCCAGCACTCGCCGAACCTGGTCATTCCTGGCGCGCTACCGCAGGAACTGAGCGTTCACCAAGAAGTTCAGACACCTGTCCAGGGTTCGGGAAACCGACCTGGGTTATCCGTCCAGGTGTGATGGACAGCGTTGCCGGGGCCGTGTTGGGCGGCCGATCCCCGGAACGTGTCCGCCAAGCGA